>DQNX01000061.1 GCA_015658965.1 Gammaproteobacteria bacterium | reverse complement strand
CGGACTAGCTGTGTCATTGCTTTGAGTTAATGACGAATCGATTAACTCGGTGTAAGTAAGTAATGTAACTAAAAATAATGCAGAAACTGCAGCTAGCATCCATGACTTAAATCTAGCAGTAGAGCCCATATTCACCCAATCGGATACAGCCCCCATCGTGCAAAAGTCGGTTTTACTAACGACCCAGCCCATAATAAATGTTGTTGTAAAGATCAACATTAACATGTTTTGATAAAGTTCAAGTTCCATATTTCCTCCTTAGTATAACAAAGACTCGAGCTAATTATAAGATATGTCGTTAATGTCTGCAGATTATAATAAGGAGTTTTTTAATAATGAATTTCATTATGTCAAAATTCAAAATTTTATTTGTTTGCATGGGTAATATTTGTCGCTCGCCAACGGCTGAGGGTGCGTTTAGAGCGCAAGTAGAAAAACGCGGCGTTCAAGATTTATTCGAAATTGATTCTGCAGGCACGCACGCCTATCACATTAATGAGCAACCGGATACTCGTTCTCAATTGTCAGCACGTAAGTTAGGCGTGGATATATCCGACCAGCGTGGGCGTCAAGTACACGAATCTGATTTTTATCATTACGATTATATTTTTGCGATGGACGCCTCTAACTTAGCTGATTTAAAGTTTATTTGCCCAAAAGAACATCAATACAAGCTTGCGTTAATGTTGGACAATATTCCTAAAAATAAAGAGAAAAGTGTCCCCGATCCGTATTTTGAAGGTCGTTTTGACGACGTATTTGAGATGCTTAATCGTGCCAGTGGTTTTTTGCTTGAAACACTACTAAAAAAAGTCTAAATCTTATTGACATAAGTGCCCCTTACAAAGTATAATTCAACCTTTATCGCCTTTGAAAAACAGTGGGTGATTAATACTTAAATTAATTTAGAGAATTTCGGAGAAATTGTATTTATGTCAACAGTTAACCAATTGGTACGTAATCCACGAAAGAAAAAGGTTGTTAAAAGTGGTGTTCCAGCATTAGACAGCTGCCCACAAAAGCGTGGCGTTTGTACTCGTGTGTACACAACCACACCTAAAAAACCTAACTCAGCATTGCGTAAAGTTGCTCGTGTTAGATTGACCAACGCAGCTGAAGTAACGACTTACATTGGCGGTGAAGGGCACAACTTACAAGAGCACTCAGTGATTCTTATTCGTGGTGGTCGTGTTAAGGACTTGCCGGGCGTTCGCTACCACACAGTGCGTGGCGCGTTAGACACCGTTGGTGTTGATGGAAGAATGCAAGGTCGTTCTAAGTACGGCACTAAGAAGCCTAAAAAATAATTAAAACAAGAGAAATAATATGAGAAGAAGATCCGCTCCTAAAAGAGAAATCCTACCAGACCCTAAGTTTGGTGATTTAGTATTGGCTAAGTTTGTAAACATCTTAATGTTAGATGGTAAGAAATCAGTAGCTGAGAAGATTGTTTATGATGCGTTAGATACAATTGAAGCTAAGGGTAATGCCGAGCCAATTGAAGTATTCAAGCAAGCCCTAGATAACATTGGCCCACAGGTTGAGATTAAGTCTCGTCGTGTGGGTGGCTCAACCTATCAAGTTCCAATCGAAGTAAGAGCTGAGCGCAAGATTGCCCTAGCCATGCGTTGGATGATTGAAGCTTCACGTAAGCGTGGTGAAAAAGGCATGAAGCTTAGACTGGCAGGCGAAGTATTAGATGCCGTGCAAAATCGTGGTACTGCATTTAAGAAAAAAGAAGACACACATAGAATGGCTGAAGCAAATAAAGCATTTGCTCACTTCCGCTGGTAATCAAACACATAGATTTAAGGATTTAATAAAATGGCAAGAAATCACCCACTGAGTCGCTACCGCAATGTTGGCGTTATGGCGCACATTGATGCTGGCAAGACAACCACTACTGAGCGTGTACTTTTGTACACAGGCCGTACGCACAAAATTGGTGAAGTGCATGATGGTGGTGCAACCATGGATTGGATGGAACAAGAGCAGGAGCGCGGTATTACCATTACTTCGGCTGCAACCACTTGTATGTGGAAGGGTATGGACGAGCAGTTTGAAGAGCATCGTATTAACATTATCGACACCCCTGGACACGTTGACTTTACCATTGAAGTTGAGCGATCTCTTAAAGTATTAGATGGCGCATTGGCTTTATTCTGTGCGGTAGGTGGTGTAGAGCCTCAATCTGAAACGGTATGGCGTCAAGCTAATAAATACAACGTCCCAAGAATTGGTTTTGTTAACAAAATGGATCGTGCGGGTGCAAATTTCTTGCGTGTTTGTGATCAAATTAAAACCCGTCTGGGTGCAAACCCAGTGCCTATGCAAATTGCCATCGGTGCTGAAGAAGACTTTAAAGGTGTGGTTGATTTAATCACCATGAAAGCCATCTATTGGAACGAAGAAGACCAAGGCGCTACTTACGAAACGAAAGACATTCCGGCAGAGTTGCAAGACTTAGCAGACGAAAAACGTGAATTCATGATTGAATCTGCGGCAGAGGCCAATGACGAGTTTATGGAAAAGTACTTAGAAGGTATTGAGTTAACAAGTGATGAAATTAAAGCAGGCATTCGTGCTAGATGTATTGATAATCAAATTATTCCAATGTTCTGTGGTTCGGCTTTTAAGAATAAAGGCGTGCAAGCGGCACTCGATGCAATCATTATGTACATGCCATCACCACTTGATGTTGATGCAATTGAAGGTGTCTTAGATGACAAAGACGAAACCAGAGCGCCACGTCTTGCTTCGGATGATGAACCTTTTTCAGCACTGGCATTTAAAATTGCAACCGACCCATTTGTGGGTACATTAACTTTCTTCCGTGTTTATTCAGGCGTCTTGAAAGCCGGTGATTTTGTATACAACTCATCAAAAGGCAAGAAAGAACGCATTGGCCGTATGGTACAAATGCACTCAAACGAGCGTGACGAAATTAAAGAAGTTCGTGCCGGTGATATTGCGGCTGCGATTGGTCTTAAAGACGTCACAACCGGTGATACATTGTGTGACCTTAAACAAAAAATTGTACTTGAAAGAATGGAATTCCCGGAGCCGGTTATTGCATTAGCAGTAGAGCCAAAAACCAAAGTAGACCAAGAAAAAATGGGTATTGCCTTAGGTAAATTAGCCGCTGAAGATCCGTCTTTCCGTGTTTCAAGTGATGAAGAATCAGGCCAGACTATTATTGCCGGCATGGGCGAGCTTCACTTAGACATTATTGTTGATCGTATGCGTCGTGAATTTGACGTTGAATGTAACGTTGGTGCACCACAAGTATCTTACCGTGAAGCCATTACAACCATGGTTGAACATCAGCATAAGTTTGCTAAGCAATCGGGTGGTCGTGGTCAGTATGGACATGTGCATTTACGTATCGAGCCTCAAGAGCCTGGTGCTGGTTATGAATTCGTTGATGAGATTAAAGGTGGTGTTATTCCTAAGGAATACATTCCTGCTGTCAACAAAGGTGTACAAGAGCAAATGGAAAATGGCGTATTAGCCGGTTTCCCATTAGTTGATATTAAAGTAACGGTTTATGATGGTTCTTACCATGATGTTGACTCGAATGAAATGGCCTTTAAAATTGCCGCTTCTAAGTGTTTAGCAGAAGGTGTTAGAATGGCTAATCCACAATTACTTGAGCCAATGATGGCGGTAGAAATTATAACCCCAGAAGAATACATGGGTGACGTTATGGGTGATTTAAACAGACGTCGTGGTTTGGTCGGTGCTATGGAAGACCTGCCTAACGGTAAGCAACTCAAAGCTGATGTTCCATTAGCAGAGATGTTTGGTTATGCAAACGATCTTCGTTCTGCAACTCAAGGTCGTGCAAGCTATTCAATGGAGTTTTCAAAGTACACCGCAGCACCAAAAAATGTAGCTGATGATGTCATCGAAAAATTAAATAAATAATTTAGAACAGTAAGGAGCGTAAAAAATGTCAAAAGAAAAATTCGAAAGAACCAAACCCCACGTCAACGTCGGCACAATCGGTCACGTTGACCACGGTAAGACGACACTAACAGCCGCCATCACTAAAGTCATGGCTGAAGCTAACGGCAGTGCAGTGGTTGACTTTGCTGATATCGATAAAGCCCCTGAAGAAAGAGAGCGTGGTATCACTATTTCAACATCACACGTAGAGTACGAGTCAGAGACTCG
>DQNX01000080.1 GCA_015658965.1 Gammaproteobacteria bacterium | reverse complement strand
GTATTTTTTCTGTAAATCTTTTTCTAAAGAGCCCGCATTAACACCAACACGAATAGGGATTCCATGGTCTTTAGCGCTTGCCACTACCTCACGAACCCTGTCTTCACGGCCAATATTACCAGGATTAATACGCAAACAATCAGCACCATACTCTGCCACTTTAAGCGCAATTTTATAATCAAAATGAATGTCAGTAATCAGTGGCACATTGGCACGTTTTTTGATTTCTTTAAACGCTTCTGCCGCTTCCATACTGGGTACCGAGACCCGAACCAAATCTGCACCTGCATCGACAATTGCTTGAATCTGAGCCAATGTTGCCTCAACATCGCATGTGTTTGTATTGGTCATGCTTTGTACTGATATGGGCGCATCACCACCAATAGCAACATCGCCGACAAAGATTTGTCTGGATTTTCTTCTACTAATGGTGTGGACAGGTTTCATGGGTTATTCCGATTATAGGTTTGAATTACTTCATCTAAATTTTCTAACATTTGAGTTTCATCAGCTCTTTGTTTGTCTTGGATAGGTATAACAACAATAGGAATTATTGTTATGGGTTGTTCAATTTCAGGTTCGCTAATGACAATCCATGTTGATTGAGGTTTGACTGGATTTTGTTTATTGTCAAAATACCAATAAGCGACTACAGCCACAAATAATAAAAATAAAACCCACCCTTTGGCGCGACCATTGCGCTTCTTTTTTACAGGGTAATAATTAATCCCATCAATCATCGTTGTCTGCGTTTAGTTTTATCCACCACCTTGCCCGCCAATTGCCCACAAGCCGCATCCACATCTTCACCGCGAGTGCGCCTGGTCATTGTGCGGATACCACTGTTAAATAAAACATCTTGAAAAGCTTCAATTGTAGCCCTTGTTGAGGTTTTATACTGACTTTCTGGGAAAGGGTTAAAAGGGATCAAATTAACTTTAGCCGAAACCCCTTTTAATAATTTTGCCAATTGTTTAGCTTGTCGAATACTATCGTTCACCCCTTCTAACATGACATATTCAAACAAAATATGTCGCTCTTGAGTGCCGGCCGTTAGATATTTTTGACAGGCTGACATCAACTCCTCAATAGGATATTTTTGATTAATTGGCACCAATTCATCGCGCAATACATCGTCTGCTGCGTGCAAAGAAATTGCCAAACTGACTGGCGTGGTATCAGCCATACGCAATAGTGCTGGTACAACACCTGAAGTTGATATAGTCACCTTGCGTCTAGACAAGCCAAAGGCATAATCATCTAGCAACAAATCACAAGCACTATAAACCGCTTTTTCATTTAATAAAGGTTCGCCCATCCCCATAAATACGACATTAGAAATACGCTTACCCTTGCCACTTAAATATTGTTGGGCGATCACCACCTGACCAATAATCTCAGCAGTTGTTAGGTTTCGATTAAAACCCTGCATGCCTGTTGAGCAAAAAGTACAAGCAAGCGAACAACCAACTTGTGACGAAATACACAGCGTACCGCGATCTTTTTCAGGAATATAAACAGTTTCAATATGGTTGTTCTGACCTAAATCAATCACCCATTTAATCACGCCATCTAAAGAAAAAATTTGCTCAGCAATCTTTGGCAACTCTAAACTTGCAACTTCGCTTAACTCGTCTCGTAACTTTTTACTCAAATTTAACATTTGATCAAAATCAAGCTGGTTCTTATGATAAGCCCATTGCATAAATTGCTTAGTGCGATAAGGTTTTTCACCCAACTCAGCAAAAAAGGCATTCAAAGCTGACTGCGATAGGTTAAATAGGTTTTGTTTGTTTTTCATTAATGGAAATAGCACAGACTGGCCGTACCATTCTTTAAAATTTATTAGTAATATTTAGCGTGTTCTCGGGCAAACACCATCTTTACCAAAAAAATATTCAATCTCAATTGCAGCGTTTTCAACTGAATCAGAACCATGCACTGCATTTTCATCTAACGAGTCAGCAAAATCTGCACGAATAGTGCCAACATCTGCCTCTTTTGGGTTTGTAGCACCCATAATTTCACGGTGCTTAGCCACAGCATTTTCACCTTCTAATACTTGAACCATGACTGGGCCAGACATCATAAAATCAACCAATTCACCATAAAAAGGACGGTCCTTATGCACTGCATAGAAACCACCCGCTAAGTCAGCATCCAAATGTAGCATTTTTGACGCCACAATTTTAAAACCAGCTTGTTCAAAACGAGAATAAATTTGGCCAATAACATTTTTTGCAACTGCGTCTGGCTTGATGATTGATAAAGTACGTTCCATTGAAGATTCACCATTTAATATAAAATAAAGTGCTCATTTTACCAAATTTTATGTATAAAAAAAGCACCCAAAGGTGCTTTTCATTAAAAATAGTAACAATCTTAGTTGTTTACTGCCTCTTTTAATCCCTTACCTGCTTTAAAAGCTGCCACTTTAGAAGCTGCAATCTGAATAGCGGCGCCTGTTTGTGGATTACGACCTGTGCGCGCCGCTCGATCTCTAACAACAAAAGAGCCAAAGCCTGTTAACTGCACGCCATCGCCACTCGCCATAGCGCCGGTAATGGCATCTGTTGTTGCATTTAATGCGCGTCCTGCATCTGCTTTAGAAAGGTCTGCTGCTGATGCAATTGCATCGATTAATTCTGATTTGTTCATTTCTTCTCCTCACATTTTTATAAAAAATACTAAGTGTTAAAGGCTTACTATGAAAGGAGGTAAAAATGAAAAATTAACCTTCATTTACTGCCAGCCTGCAACATTTAACTTCTTCAATTATAAAGTTAAATTTACTCAACATTGATAAATTGCAAAAAAAAAATGAACTTAGCGAACACTCTCTTTCATGGTTCTTTGCTTGTCTCGTTGCCAGTCTTTGTCTTTAATATCCTGACGTTTATCATGGTCTTTTTTTCCTTTAGCGACACCAATTTCAAGCTTAACCCTGCCTCTTAGCCAATACAATTTAAGCGGAACAATGGTGGCGCCTTTTTGATTTACTTTGTCTTTGATTCGATTAATCTCTAATCGATTTAACAATAATTTACGTGTACGTGTCGGATCAGGGTTTATATGAGTCGATGCATTTTTCATTGGGGTAATATGGGCACCGAATAAAAACAGTTCATTATTTTTTAAAATGATGTAACTTTCTTTAATGTGTACTTTGTTATCGCGCAGGCTTTTAACCTCCCAGCCTTCTAAAGAGAGTCCTGCTTCGAGGCTTTGTTCGATAAAATAGTCATGTCGTGCTTTTTTATTCACGACAATTGTATTTGAACTTATTTTAGATTTTTTGGATTTCTTACTCATAATAGTTACTAACTAATATTATCATGCATCAACTTTCGAAAAGTGCAATCGTACCTTACTCTTGCGAACAAATGTATCAACTGGTTAATCAAGTTAATGACTATCCTGAATTTCTCAATTGGTGTTCGTCTGCTCGTATTTTAAATCAAACTGATGACGAAGTTACCGCTTCGGTGACGATTAATAAAAGTTCTTTTAATCAAACCTTTACCACCGTTAACACCTTAACAAACTATCGGCGCATTGACATGCGGCTTAAGGAAGGTATTTTTAAACAACTGAATGGCACTTGGGTATTTACCAAACTTAATAATACCGCCTGCAAGGTTGAGCTAAGCTTAAGCTTTAGCTTTTCTTCTAAAATTGTTGATATGGCAATTGCACCTATTTTTACTAAAATTGCCAATTCTCAATTAGAGGCTTTTATCGCTAGAGCCAAGGCTGTTTACTAATGCTTTACGCTTTTAACAAGCCTTTTGGCGTATTGTGCCAATTTAGCGGCGAGGGAAACACACTGGGAAACCACATTGATATTAAGCATATTTATCCTGCTGGCCGACTCGACAAAGACTCTGAGGGTTTACTGCTGTTAACCGACAATGGCAGTTTACAGCACGAGATTTCCCACCCAAAATTTGACAAAGAAAAAACCTATATCGCTCAACTAGAAGGCCAAATAACTACAGAAGCTATTAGTCAGATTTGTCGTGGTATCGTACTTAAAGGTGGATTAACCAAGCCTGCTAAAGCTAAAATAATCAATGAGCCTGACTGGCTTTGGGATAGAAATCCACCGATTAGATTTCGTCAAAATAACCCCACTTCTTGGATTGAGCTAAAGATAACTGAGGGAAAAAACCGACAGGTAAGGCGCATGACAGCACACGTTGGCTTTCCCACGCTAAGGTTAATTCGCACTCAAATTGGCGATTGGAAACTTAACGGTATTAAGGTTGGAAAATATGAACGTCTTTGAATTAGCCTTCAATGCATTAATGCAAAATAACACCCATGAGAAAATCAAACTTGTGGACCGACTTCACACGCTTAAAGACCAGAAAAATCTTGACTATCAGGCAAAATACCCTGTTATCTGCGTTAAAACACCCGGAAGGCCGACCAAGCCTAATTTAGTCAGATTTCAATCCATTCCTAAAAGAGATAAATCCGATCTTGGCTTTATTAAAACCATTCACGCTATTTGCCATATTGAATTCAATGCCATCAATTTGGCGCTGGATGCTGTGTATCGATTTCGAAACATGCCAGATAGGTTTTATCAAGATTGGATTCAGGTGGCTTTTGAAGAGTCGCAACACTTTCAACTGCTGAGCAATTATCTTGTTGAGTTGGATTACCATTACGGTGATTTTGACGCACACAATGGCTTGTGGAAAATGACCCATGAAACCGACTATGATGTACTTGCTAGAATGGCGTTGGTGCCCCGCGTATTAGAAGCCAGAGGGCTAGATGCCACACCAAAAATTCAAAAGCGTTTTAAAAACTCTAACTTTAAACCGATGGTTAAATTATTAGATATTATCTTTAATGATGAAATCGGCCACGTAAAAATAGGTAACTTTTGGTTTCACCGTCTTTGCCAGCAAAGGGATTTAGAGCCGATACAAACTTTTGATGCGTTGATAAAAAAACATATTGGCGAGTCATTGCGT
>DQNX01000005.1 GCA_015658965.1 Gammaproteobacteria bacterium | reverse complement strand
TCACTAAAGATTATTTAATCTATATGTTGGCAGAGGTGGAAAAAATAATTGATAATGATGGTGAATTGCTCGATGCTTATAAAATTGACGTTAGTCGTTTTATACAATGGGATACATTCAATGAGCTATCAAAACGCAATGCTGAAAGAATCTTTAGAAAGTTAGAATTTGAATAATCAAAAAACATTAAATTTTTATCATAGGGGTAGTATGAAATATTTTAAATTGGTTCTATCGAGCTTACTGTTAATGGGAGTATTTTCCCAAGTTAAGGCGATTGAGCCGGGCAAAATTGTCGGGGGTAAGGTGTCTACTTTGCCTACCTGGTTTAAAGAAAGTTTTCTAGATATATCTGACGATGTAGAAGAGGCCAAAGAAAATAATAAACATCTAATGTTGTATATGCATTTGACTGGGTGTCCTTATTGCTACAAGATGGTTGAGGAGGGCTTTAAAAACTCTAGTAATACACAAATCATTAAAGATAACTTTGATGTGGTAGCTATTAATATTAGGGGTGACAAAGAAGTTACTTTAAATGAAGATCTAACCATGACTGAGGCTGAGGTTAGAAACCATTACAAAGTTAACTTCACCCCAACAATTGTGTTTTTAGATCAAGACAACAAATTGGTTTATAAGGTTAATGGCTATCGTTCAGCTGAAAACTTCAAATATATGCTAAATTTTGTTAAAAATCGTGCATATAAAAACACCACATTGGCTGAGTATATTTACCAACAAAAACGAACAAAGCATTACCAATTTAAAGCGCATGATAGCTTTCAAACAATCACCGACCTAAGTGTTAAAAGAGACAAGCCACTATTGGTGTTATTTGAAGATCAATACTGTGTATTGTGCAACAATCTACATAACGGACATTTCAAAAACCCCGAAATTTTAAAAGAGCTAGATTTGTTTGATGTGGTACGATTCGACGCTGAATCTGAACAAGCCATTATTGATGTTGATGGCAATAAAACCACCCCAAGTAAGTATGTGAAAAAATTATCATTGAATTATCGACCAGGCATTGTTATGTTTGATCAGGGTGTTGAAGTGATGCGTATTGATGCACTACTATATAGCTATCATTTTGCCGGTCATTTGCGCTATATTGGTGAACGCCATTACCAGCAATACCCTGAGAGTGTATTTGATTATTTACGTGTTGACCGACAAAAAATTCTAGATGCAGGTCACAATATCGACTTGTCTAAATAATTTATTGTTTTACCCAGTGTAATATTCGATTATTTGCTGGCATTGCATAATCGTTCACAAGTTTCAATCCTGCTTTCTGAGCTAACTGATCAAGTGCTTCAAAATCACGAATAGCGCTACGTGGATCTCTATCTTTTAACCATAAGTCGAAATTAGCATTACTTTGAGAAGTGTATTGCCCGTTGTAGTTAAAAGGTCCATATAAGATAAATAGACCGCCTGCGTCTAAACTCTGCCCTACACCTTGGAAAAAATCAATTACCATCTCCCAGCTCATGATATGCGCGGTATTAGCGGAAAAAACCGCATCAACATTCATTGTAGGCCATGACTGTGTCACATCAAGCTCAATAGCGGCAGGAAGATTGGTAGAATCTGATCCATCTATCCAGGCCTTAACACTTGGTAGGTATTGAGCTTGATCGCTAGATTGCCAAATTAGATGTGGCATATTCTGGGAAAAATATACCGCATGCTGTCCCGTGCCACTGCCAATTTCTAGGGCAGATCTAACGTTGGTGAATAATGGTTTAATGATGGACAAAATTGGATCTTGATTTTGCACGCAAGATGTCGAGTATTGCTTCATGAGTGAGTCTCTTTATAGGGGTTATGAGTATCGACTTGTTGTATATACAGGGCAATATGTTCGGATTCTTGCTGGCAAAAATGCTTGATTGGCTCTTTAAACTCACTGTCTTTTAACCAGTGCGCTGACTGTGTTAATGTGGGCACAAAACCTCTGGCTACTTTATGCTCACCTTGGGCGCCAGGCTCAAACACTTGTAGTTGGTGATTAATACAATACTCAATACCTTGATAATAACAAGCTTCAAAATGCAGGTTGTCTACGTGTTCAATACAACCCCAATGGCGGCCATATAGACGAGTATCACTGGCAAACATTAATGAACCAGCGATACATTCACCATTCAGATCAGCCAGAATAAGTAATACTTGCTTAGGCATGGCTTTGGCTACCGCCATAAAAAAATCAAGATTTAAGGTCGGTGTTCCGCTCTTTTCTATAAATGTACGTTGATAAAATTTGGCAAAATTTTGCCAATCAGCCTCTGAGGCACTATCACCATTTAACTGTCTAAAGGTAACCCCTGAATCCATCACTTTTTTACGCTCTTGTCGGATGTTTTTACGCTTTTTTTGACGTAAATGGGCCAAAAAGTCATCAAAACTAAGATAATTTTGATTATTCCAATGAAATTGACAATCATCACGAATAAAAAGCTGCTGCTGTTTTAACCATTGAACCTCGTCAGAGCTTGAAAATAAACAATGGAAGCTACTTGCGCCAATTTTTTCACAAATTTGCTTGATGGTATTGAGTAGTAATGGCAGAACCTTGTCTTTAGTGCTATCTTGAGTTAAAAATCGTATCC
>DQNX01000126.1 GCA_015658965.1 Gammaproteobacteria bacterium | reverse complement strand
GCGCATCTTTCACAAGACGTACACTTGTTAGACGCGTTTAATCATAATATGGATGTGCACAGCGCCACCGCCTCAATGATGTTTAATATCCCGCTTGATGAGGTGACAAAAGACCATCGTCGTAATGCTAAAGCCATTAACTTTGGCTTGATTTATGGCATGAGTGCCTTTGGTCTGGCCAAACAAATTGATGTGTCTAGAACACAGGCAAAGGCCTATATTGATGCTTATTTTGAAAATTATCCAGGAGTTTTGGATTATATGGACAACATTAAAGAAACCGCCAAAGCGCAAGGGTATGTTGAGACTGTGATGGGCAGACGCTTATATTTGCCACAGATTAATGCAAAGAATAAGATGCTACAACAGCACGCTTTGCGCACAGCAATTAATGCGCCAATGCAAGGCTCTTCGGCTGATATTATTAAAAAAGCCATGCTCGATGTACACAGCTGGATTGGTGATGACAACCGTGAAATTAAAATGATCATGCAAGTACATGATGAGTTGGTGTTTGAAGTAAAAGCTTCAAAGGCGGATGAATTTGCACATAAAATACAAACATTGATGAGCGACACCCATCCATTAGACATTCCACTGGTGGTTGATGTGGGTGTTGGCGATTCTTGGCAACAGGCACACTAAAGGCTATGAAAGAACAATTACAAACCCTATTAACCCAAAGTTTAGAAATATTGGTGGCTAATAACGTACTTACCGAGGCACCTGCCAACATTCGTATTGACCATTCTAAAGATAAAACACAAGGAGATTTTGCCTCTAATATTGCCCTAATACTATCCAAACAAGCCCAATGTACGCCCCGCGACTTAGCAGAACAGATCATTGCTAACTTGCCAAGTTCTGCAGAGGTGGACAAGGTGGAGATTGCTGGCCCAGGCTTTATTAATTTTTTCTTATCGCAAGGCTCGAGTGCTTCGGTTATTAATCAAATTATGAGTCAGGGAAAAACCTTTGGCTTGTCTGATGTGGGCGCTAAACAACGTGTATTGCTTGAATTTGTCTCGGCCAATCCAACTGGCCCACTGCATGTTGGTCATGGTCGAGGTGCTGCTTATGGCGCAACCGTGGCTAATTTATTACGGGCAGTTGGCTTCGAGGTAGACAACGAATATTACGTTAATGATGCGGGCCGGCAAATGGATATTTTGGCCACGTCGGTTTACTTACGCTATGTTGAAACGGATAAATTTCCAGACAATGGCTACAAGGGTGATTATATTTTTGCTATCGCTAAGCACATCATTGGCATTGAAAAATTAGATATTTTTTCAAAAGTACACGCCGATGAAAAAGAAGGCGGAGACAAAGAAAAACACATTGACGACTTGATTGCTAATTGTAAAACATTATTGGGCAGCGACTATAAAACAGTATTTGATTTAGCCATCGATCGTATTTTGACCGGTATAAAAGCGGATCTATCTGAATTTGGCATTGAATATCAGCAATGGTTTTCTGAGCAATCTTTGGTTGACAGTGGATTATCCAAAACCACGGTTGAATCATTGCAGGCTTCTGGCCATATTTATGAAAAAGACGGCGCCCTTTGGTTTAAAACCACCGATTTTGGTGATGACTTAGATCGTGTGGTGGTACGTGATAATGGGTTGCACACTTATTTTGCTTCGGATATTGCTTATCATTTAGAAAAGTTTGAACGCGGTTATGACAAAATTATCAACATTTGGGGTTCGGACCACCACGGCTATATGGCTAGGGTTAAGGCATCCATTAGCGCTTTGGGGCACGATCCAGACAAGCTAGAGATTTTATTGGTGCAATTTGCCAATTTGTATCGAAGCGGCAAAAAAGTAGCCATGTCGACCCGCAGCGGATCATTTGTAACGCTAGAAGAGCTGCGCCATGAGGTCGGCAATGATGCGGCGCGTTTTTTCTATATATTGCGTAAATCAGAACAACACATGGATTTTGACCTGGATTTAGCCAAGTCTAAAACCAACGAAAACCCCATATTTTATATTCAATATGCCCATGCGCGTATTTGCTCAGTATTCAAACAAGGTACGAGTGATGCCACGACCGTTGATTTGTCGTTACTTGACAATGAAATGGAGGCGGTCTTAATCAAGCAGTTAAATCGTTATAAAGATGTCGTGCAAGCTTCAGCGCTTAATTATGAGCCTCATGTATTGGCCTATTATTTACGTGAATTAGCCGGTGATTTTCACAGTTATTACAACAACAGTGAATTTTTGGTTGAAGATGCCGGCTTGCGTAATGCTAGATTATCACTCATTAGCGCAGTGCAACAAGTGCTTGCGAATGGATTAAATTTACTTGGCGTCAGTGCACCGGAATCAATGTAATGATCAGAGTGTATGAATGATCAGCAACAAAGGGACCAAGCCTTAGACGTTACACAATCATATATTGTTCAAGCACCCGCTGGCTCCGGCAAAACCGAATTACTAACACAGCGGTATCTTAAACTGCTGACGACGTGTTCAGAACCTGAAAATATCGTTGCCATGACCTTCACCAACAAGGCGGTTGAGGAGTTGCGCGAGCGCGTTTTATCTGCTTTAAAATCGAGCTATCATCCCCGACCCAAAGCCCCACATAAGCTAATTACTTATGATTTAGCACAAACAGCGATGGCCCGTTCAGATGATCGAAATTGGCAATTACTAAACAACCCTAAGCGTTTAAAAATATCCACTTTTGACGGTTTGTCCAGTTTGATTAGCAGCCGTTACCCATCCAAGGCACAGCTAGTACCGCGCCAAATTATGCCGGCACAATGGCAGCGTAATCATGCCTATAAACAAGCAGCGATGCAAACCTTGTTACTAATTGATGATCCACAACATGGAAAAGCGATTGCTGATTTATTATTGTATTTGGACAATAATGTGGAGAAGTTTTATCGCTTGATAACACACATGTTGTCTAAGCGTGATCAGTGGTTAACACGCTTGTACCAGGGTAAGGCGCTTAATCCAAAAATGCTGCAAGATAGCGCCAGGAAAATTGTTGAGGCACATTTAACCCATTTAGGGAAAATTGCCAAACAGCATTTAGACGCTCGTTTTTTTGAAATTTTGCAATCCAACACTAAATATTCTCACATTCAAGCATTGCCAGATTGCCATTATGGGGCGCTTGACCAATGGCGATCGTTGGCTGACTTATTGCTCAAAGGCGGCAATAAAAAAGACAATGAATGGCGCAAAAGTGTTGATAAAAGAAACGGCTTTCCAAAAGAAACCAAGATACAAAAACATGAGTTCATAGAATTATTAACCAACCTCCAGGGGCAAGACAGCTTCAAAACGTTATTGTTTGAATTGTTTAGCTTGCCGGATGTTGATTTTTCTAAGCCTCAAACGCAGATACTATCCGTGATTGCGCAAGTACTAAAACTCTGCGTTGCACAACTTAATTTGAACTTTGAGCAACAACAAGCGCAGGATTTTATTGAAGTTGCACTCAATGCCAATCAAGCTTTAGATGATCGCTCCCACATTAGTGATGTGGCTTTATTTTTAGATTTTCAATTGCAACATTTGCTGATTGACGAATTCCAAGATACGGCTACCTCGCAGTTTAACACCATTGAAAAACTGATTAAACACTGGCGGCTAGAGGATGGAAAAACTTTGTTTTTGGTGGGCGATCCAATGCAATCGATTTATCGATTTAGAGAGTCTCAAGTGGGGTTGTTTTTGCAAGTTAAGGCAAGCGGCATCGCCAATATTCGCCCCACTTCATTGCTATTAAGTACAAATTTTCGCTCATCTAAGACTATCGTAGAAGGTAATAATCGATTCTTTCAAGAGATTTTCCCCACCCACGAAGACATCTATCAGGGCGCTATTTCTTATTCCGCTTCTCAGGCGGCTTCAACTGAGACGTCTCATCAAGCGATCACTTTCCATCCTTTTGCCCATGATCAAGCTGCACAAGAAGCCCAAACAGTCTTGGAGATTGTGCGCACTACCTTGGCCCAACACCCGACTAATCATATAGCAATATTGGTGAGAAGTCGCTCGCATTTATTGAAGATTGCACCTTTATTAAACCAACAGGGTGTTGAGTTTGAATCGTTAAAAATCACCCCACTCAAAGACCATTTATTAACCCGAGATTTATTTTCACTGGCACGGGCTTTAATGCATCTCGGCGATAAGTTGGCTTGGTTGAGTGTATTAAGATCCCCATGGTGTGGGCTTATACTGGATGATATTTTGGTTTTTTCGAAAGACGATAGCCAAATCATTTATCAGCAACTAACCCATGAAGACAGCTTGGCTCAACTGAGTCAAGATGGTCAAAATAGAGCGCAACATTTGCACGCTTGTCTGTGCGAGGTGCTGGATAATCAAGGCCGATTTAATTTTGTTGAACTGCTTACTTTTGCCATTCAACAATTGGGGGTAACACACTCATTGACACCAGCGGATAATTTGATTAAAGATCAATTTTTAGCCATAATTGATGCTTGTGAGCAACAGCAAGCACTGAACATTGAAACGATCGAAGCCGCCTTAGACGAGCTATACGCCCCCAGTGAAATAGCAAACGTCAAACTCATGACCATTCACCAGTCTAAAGGTTTGGAATTTGATACGGTGATTATGCCTGGTCTTGGTCGAGGTACTCGAGGGGATGACTCACCGATGATGCACATGAAAGAATTTGCCGACCAATCGTTATTGTTGGCACCTATTAAATCTTCGCTTGAGACTGGGGAGGGGCAAACGTACACGTATTTAAAGTTTGTTGAAGCCCAACAAAATAAGTTTGAGACCATGCGTTTGCTTTATGTAGCGATGACCCGCGCCAAGCATAAATTGCACTTGTTAGGCAGCGTGAATCAAAATCATCAAGCAGCGAAAAATAGCTTACTGGCATTGCTTATGCCTTTTTATCAAAATGTATTTGAGCAAATGCCAACGCCACAGGTGCTAACCAAAACACCGGATCAAGCACCACCTTTACAGCGATTTAAACAAATAACAACACCACCGATCAAGGTGCTAGAGTTGGGCGAAACACTGGATTATCAGCAAAATTTTGAACGATTGTTTAAAAGTTTGCTAGGCACACTGATACACCAATATTATGAACAGGGTTTGTTTAATCCCAGTATAGAAAATGTTAAAGCCCGCCTACTTGAAATCGGCACGTCACCCAGCACGATTGAGTATTGGCAAAGTTATGTGTTGAAATTGCTCGATAACACCCAAACTGATTCTCAGTTTGGGTGGCTATTTAAGCCCCGACCTTCCACATTGATTGAGGCTGAATTTGTCACAGGCGAGCGCATGATTGCTATTGACCGATTGTTTATTGAAAACGATGTTTTGTGGATTATTGATTTTAAAACGGCCGAGCCTTTAGCAGGGGAATCGCTTGATCAATTTATACACCGACAACAATCACAACACACCAAACAACTGATGTTTTACAAGGAAACGCTAGCAAACATCTATGACAATGCCATTCAGTGCGCTTTGTATTGTCCCAGTATTCAAAAAATCATCAAAATGAATTAAGACAGACCTTTGCATAAATATCGGAAATGGGCTAAAAATGAAGGGTTTGTTGTATAAAGAGCCTTAAAAAAAACAAGTATTTAGGCATAATAAGCTTTAAATTAATCTATTTTTTATTTATTTATTTATTTATTTATTTATTTATTTATTGTTATTGATCAAAAATATCAGAAAATTTTAAAACGAGGCGCTTGGCATGAGTTTCAGTGTACTTGACTGACTTTATATGATAAAAAACTATTTTATTTAGATAGGGCGTTAATCATTGCTACTGCATCACAGCCTGCATCGAATGCTTGTTGCTGATTGTCAAAGTTAATGCCACCTATGCCCACAATGGGGATGGACAGTTGTTGCTTTGCCCGGGTGATTGTGTTGAGCGGGCAACTGGGCGCATTGGGCTTGGTTCTAGAAGGGAATAGCGCACCAAAGGCAACATAGTTTGCACCTTGGTTTTGTGCATGCTCGGCGAGCTTGATGTCGTTGTAGCAAGAGACGCCAATGATTGCATCAGCGCCTAATATTTGTCTGGCTGTCTGTATGGTGTCATCTTCTTTGCCAAGATGCACGCCATCGGCGTTGATTTTTTGCGCCAGGTTAATATCATCATTGATGATAAATAAAGTATTATGTCTTAAGCACAGTTGTTGTAATTGTTTGGCTTCGTTGATCTTAATGGATGCATCTGTTATTTTATCCGTCTGGACTGCTGTTTGGCGCTTGTGACGATATTGTAGTATGCTAATTTTATGCGTGATAATGGCTTGTTCTATAAGGTCAATATCAAGTATTTTGTTAGGTGTTATGGCATAAATGCCAGAAATTTTTTGATTCATTAATAGATATGAACTTTCAATTTAGAAGTAATTTAATTATTGCCTTATTCATTATAGTGGTTATTGGCACTATGTGGCTTTTGATGCAGGGCTTATCCTATTCATTTAATCTCCTACAAGGTAAAGAGCCACCCCCACTGACTGATAATGAAGTGATCTCTCAAGAGGTATCTTATATAGTAAAGATTGATAATTTTGCCTTGCAAGAGTTTGACCAAGACCAGCAATTGTCTCATTTTATTGAAGCTAAAAAGTATTTTAATTTTAAGAATACGCCAGCCTTATTGCTGGATCCAAAAGTCACGATTTATAATGAAAAAGGCGATGAGGATTATATTCTGACCTCAAATCGTGCTAATTATTTAGACAGCGGTGAGATTAAATTTAAAGGCAAGGTTAATGTCCGTTCAAGCACGGGTGTTACGCACAAGATGAATACGCAAGAATTGTTAGTCAGCACCAAAACAGACGATTTGATTAGCAATAAGAAAGTGACTTATTTAGGTGAACGTGCAAAGATGGTCGCCCAAGGTATGCACATGAAGGCCAAAGAGGACAAAATGAAACTGCTGGGCAAGACCCGTATTAATCAAGACGGCGGGCAAGAGATACTCACCACAGATCTGTACATTGATCAGTCGAATGGACAAAAGCACTATTATTCTAAAAATAGTACAACTTATCTGGCTCCAGACAATAAAATCTATGCAGATGGCGTTGATATGGATATGCGCAAAGAGATTATACAATTATTGGGTAAGGTGAAAATCTTGCAAAATTCAGGTTCTAAAATCAACACTCAAGATTTGATTGTTGATCAGTCTGGCGGTAACGAAGTGTATCGAACCAAGGAGAGAATACGTTATCAGTCTGAAGTGGCTGATATTCATGCAACAGGTATGCATTATGATGCCAAAAATCAAAAGATTAAATTAACCGGTGGCGTGGTGGGTCGTTATGAATAAAATAGTTTTTGTTTTTTTCTGTTGCTGGTCTTTTGGGGTTGGCGCTTTATTGATTGATGCCAAAGAGCCTATTAATATTAAAGCCTACACAGTGATTATCGATGAACGAAAAGGGCTGAGCACCTATACGGGTGATGCTAGGGTTGTACAAGGCTCTTTGACACTCAGCGGGGAAAAAATTCAACTATTTAGCTCGCAAAAAGAGGTGACCAAAGTGATTGTAAGAGGCACGAAAGATAATCGCGCACACTACAAACAAAATCAGCCCAACCAGCCACGCTTTATTGAGGCCACCGCACTCAATATTACTTATTTTATTAAAAAAGAGTTTGTGCATCTGCAAGGCAAGGCGCATTTAGTACAAGGCTTTGATTCTTTTAGTGGCGGCACATTAGATTACGATATTAAAAATGATAAAGTCATTGCGAAAAAATCCAAAGACGGCACTGAGCGGGTTAAGTTCAAAATTAAATTATAATTTTTTATCTTAACACGGTAGAATAACAAATTTATTTGTTTATCAAATTTATAAGGAGAAACACCATGAAAGTACAAGATATCAT
>DQNX01000014.1 GCA_015658965.1 Gammaproteobacteria bacterium | reverse complement strand
TTTGTATATATGACTCGTTGTGATGGTTGTGGACATTGTGTAGATATCTGCCCATCCGACATTATGCACATCGATAAGAAATATCGTCGTGCTTTAAACATTGAACCTAACATGTGCTGGGAGTGCTACTCTTGTGTTAAAGCATGTCCACAAAACGCTATTGACGTACGTGGTTACGCAGACTTTGCACCACTAGGTCACAGTGTTCGTGTAATTCGTGATGAAGAAAAAGGCACGATCGCATGGAAAGTTAAATTTAGAGATGGTCGTGAGAAGAACTTCTTGTCACCGATCACTACCAAGCCATGGGGTTCAGCGATTCCTAACTTCAGAAACGAAGTAGAGCCAAGCCAAGCAGACCGTGACAGTGAATTATTGTCACATGAGCCAGAGTCAATTCGTTTAGATGATGGTGGTTTACATACGTTAAAGTCTAATGGCTTGAAACTTGTAGAAGGAGTATATTACTAATGAAAACAATTATTGAAGATAACATTGATATTTTAGTTGTCGGTGCTGGCCTAGGTGGCACAGGTGCTGCATATGAAGCAAGACACTGGGGTCGTGACAAGAAGATTGTAATTGCTGAAAAAGCAAATATCGATCGTTCTGGTGCGGTTGCTCAAGGTCTATATGCAATTAACTGTTACATGGGTACGCGTTGGGGTGAAAACAATCCTGAAGATCACGTACGTTATGCACGTATGGACTTAATGGGTATGCTTCGTGAAGACTTGGCATTTGATATGGCTCGTCACGTTGACTCTACAGTACACAAATTTGAAGAATGGGGCCTTCCATTAATGAAGGATCCTAAGAGAGCTGATTTACCTGAAGGTGATATTGGCAAAGGCGCATATATGCGTGAAGGTCGTTGGCAGATTATGATTCACGGTGAATCTTATAAGCCTATCGTTGCAGAAGCTGCTAAAGTTAATGCGGATAAAACGTTTAACCGTATTATGGTTACACATTTATTAATGGACGATGCACAAGATAACCGTATTGCAGGCGCTGTTGGTTTTAATGTACGTACAGGTAACTACCACGTATTTAAATCTAAGACAGTAATCTGTGGTGCGGGTGGTGCATCAAACATCTTTAAGCCACGTTCAGTAGGTGAAGGCGCAGGTCGTGTATGGTATGCTCCATGGTCTTCAGGTTCTGCGTATGCATTAATGATTGAAGCCGGTGCAAAGATGACACAAATGGAAAACCGTATCGTTTTGGCACGTTTTAAAGATGGTTATGGCCCTGTTGGCGCATACTTCTTACACCTTAAGACTTACACACAGAACGCTTATGGCGATGAGTATGAGTCTAAGTGGTTCCCAGAATTAACAGAAAGAGTTGGAAAGGAGTATCTTGATACAGAAAACCAGCATTTCTCACACAAGCCTATTCCAACTTGTTTGCGTAACCACGCATTCATATCTGAAGTAGCTGCAGGTCGTGGCCCAATTCACATGGTTACAGTTGAAGCATTCCAAGACCCTCATTTAGAAGAAGTAGGCTGGGAAAACTTCCTAGGTATGACTGTTGGTCAAGCGGTATTATGGGCTGCAACAGACATCGATCCTAAGTACATCAATCCTGAATTAACAACGTCTGAGCCGTATGTAATGGGTTCACACGCTACGGGTTGTGGCGCATGGTGTTCAGGTCCTGAAGATATTTCAGGCGACATTCCTGAGTACTACTGGGGCTATAACCGAATGATGACAGTTGATGGTTTATTTGGTGCAGGCGATGCTATTGGTGGTACACCACATGCATTCTCATCAGGTTCATTTACTGAAGGTCGTATATCTGCTAAAGCTGCATGTAAATATATTGATGATGGTAAAGCTGATGGTATCAATGTTTCACAGAAACAGATTGATGATCGTAAAGCTCAGATATTTAAGCCTTTAGATACATATACAGTCGGTCGCAATGAAATCGTTGGTGGTACTGTATCTCCAAGCTACATCTTGCCATTCCCTGGCTTACAACGTCTACAGAAGTTAATGGACGAGTATGCTGGTGGTGTGACAGTGCAGTACATGACGAATGATAAACTTCTAAACATGGGTCTTCATAAGTTGAAGATTCTAGAAGAGGATTTAGAGAAAGTTGGTGCAGAAGACATTCACCAGTTGTTACGTTCATGGGAGCTTAAGCACCGTCATCGTACTGCTGAGTGTGTTGTTCAACATACTTTATTCCGTGAGGAGACTCGCTGGCCTGGTTATTACTACCGTGGTGACAAGATGAAGCTAGATGATGAAAATTGGCATGTATTGACAACTTCTCAACGTGATCGCAACACAGGTGAATACAAAATGGAAAAACAACCGTTGTATCACTTAATTGACGAAAAGTAAAAATCTCACCTAACAAAGACTTAGTAATAAGTTTTTGTTGGATATTTAAAAAAACCAACATAGGCTCATGTTGGTTTTTTTACTTCTTTAAATGGAGAATATGAAATGGACATTTTTGAAAAGTCTGATAAAGAACTATTAGCAATTGCACGCCCAATGTGGGATGATTTAGTTAAGTTTTCTAACAATGCAAATTACGGCGCATTTACTCGAAATTTTTCTGAAGAAATGCTTCGTGGTGCCAATGAAATTGAAATGGGTAAGCAATTTGCCAGAAGTGAATTAACCAAAAATTTGCATGAAGATGTTGAGTTTATGGGTACCATTCGTCGT
>DQNX01000050.1 GCA_015658965.1 Gammaproteobacteria bacterium | reverse complement strand
TGGCGTCCCGTAAGAGATTCGAACTCCTGTTGCCAGGATGAAATCCTGGAGTCCTGGGCCAGCTAGACGAACGGGACAAATAGATATTTTAATGGAGAAATTAGATTTAAAGGACAAAAAAATAGCTTAGTTTTTACACTAAGCTATTTTTAGAATATGGCATCGCCTAGGAGAATCGAACTCCTCTTACCAGGATGAAAACCTGGGGTCCTAACCGATAGACGAAGGCGACATACACTTTTTTTTTGCTTTTGGTGGAGCTAAGCGGGATCGAACCGCTGACCCCGACACTGCCAGTGTCGTGCTCTCCCAGCTGAGCTATAGCCCCGATAGAGTCGATACTCGATGGTCTTTAGCAAAAGATGTAAATTATAGTCTCTAAGACAAAATAGTCAAGACTAGTTTGGTAAAATGTTTGCATAATATTGATGGAAAATTCTCATGCTAGAAAAAACCTTTACTGAAAAAACCTTTACTTTGGAGATTCTCTATCACATTGGTACTTATGAAAATTCAATTCATTTTATTTTTGATCATGCTTCTAAAACCTGTGCAATTGTTGACCCAGCCTGGAATGCAGATTTATTCATTCAAAAAATTACTGACAAAGGCTATACACTGACCGATATTTGGATAACCCATTGGCACAATGATCATATCAATGCTGTTGATGAAATCGCTGAAAAGACCGGCGCTAAAATCACCGTCGGTGTTAATGAGACACGATACTTGCGCCTTAGACATGCAGTGACAACGGTTGATGACAACGACACGGTTACTTTAGGTGATACTAAAGCCACCATTATCAACACCCCTGGACACACAGCTGGTGGTATTTGCTATTTATTGGATGGTCATCTGATTGCAGGCGATAGTTTGTTTGTATATGGCGCAGGACACTGCGCCATGCCGGGCGCTGATGCAAGTGTATTATTCCATTCAATGCAAAAATTTAAGCAGATAGCAGATGAAATATTATTGCATTGCGGGCATGATTATGGCTCGCAGATCACCACCACTATGGCTGATCAAAAATCAGGCAATCCATTTTTAATGATTGACAATGAAGATGATTTTGTACGTTATCGTAATCATATTCATGATGGTTCACGTACTTACCCAATGCAGCCAGTGAGCCAACAAGCCCTTGATGCCTTGTTATGATTGGTTTTTTTGGTGGATCGTTTGATCCTGTTCATTTTGGTCATTTAAAAAATGCAGTTTCACTAAAAAATACACTTGATCTGTCTGATTTATTTTTAATGCCTTGTGCAGCACCTGTACACAAAAATAAACTTAACTTTTCTAACGATCAACGCCTTGAAATGTTGCAATTAGCGACTCAAGAATTTAACGAACTGTTCATTGATTTGCGCGAAATTAACCGAGACAGCGCTTCTTATACCATTGAATCTTTGATTGATATTAAACACGAATATCCAGACACACCTATTTGTTTAATTATTGGTATGGATAGCTTTATCAACTTACCTACTTGGAAAAATTACCAAGACTTTCACCAATATGTGCACCTTATAGTGATTGCAAGACCTAATTATCAAGCGCCAAGTACGTCTTATTCATTTACACTTACCCAGTCTGTGGCTGAACTGCATGATCAAACCTCAGGTTTACTGTATTTTTCCAATACTGAACTGCTTGATATTTCTTCTAGCGATATTCAAGGTAAAATAAATACACAACAAAGTTTGTCTGGCCTATTGCCAGAGTCCATTATTCACTACCTACAACACTTATGAAATTAGAAGAACAGCTCAAAGTCGTTACTGACACTATTGAAGAATTAAAAGGCGAAGATATTATCACCTTAAAGGTATTAAAGCAAAGCGCTGATATCGAGGCTATCGTTGTCACCACAGGGCGATCCATACAGCATGTACGCGGTATTGCCAACAACATTAAGATTGAAGCCAAACGCTTAGGCATGAAAGTTGTCGGCATTGAAGGTACAGAAACAGGCCATTGGGTACTGGTTGATTTAGCTGAAGTGGTTGTGCACGTGATGACAGAAAAAACTCGAGAGTTCTACATGCTAGAAAGACTTTGGTCTGGTTCTGAGAGTTCTGACGACTAATTTAGATGAAAATCAAGCTGATTGTGATTGGCAAAAAAATGCCCGACTGGATACAAACGGGCATCAACCATTACCAAAAGCAATTACCTGCCTCGCTTAACTTTGAATTAATTACGCTTGAAGCGCAAAAGCGCAAAGGTAAAAATATCGAGCAAATTAAAACCTTAGAAGGCGAGTTACTAATAAAGGCCACAAAAGGGGTGAACTTAGTCATTGCCTTTGATGAAAAAGGCAAACAACACACCACCAAAGACATTGCCAAAAACATGGAAAATTGGCAACAAAATGGTGACAATATAGCCTTGTTAATTGGCGGTGCAGACGGGCTATCTGCTGCCTGTAAACAGCATGCCAATCAACTGTGGGGCTTATCAAATTTAACCTTGCCACACTCCATGGCGCGCTTACTAGCCGTTGAACAAATTTACCGTGCGCATTCATTATTAACCAATCATCCATACCATAGGGAATAACCATGAAATTAGAACTCATTAGCTTTAAACTCTGTCCGTTTGTACAACGCGCCATCATCATCTTAAAAAGACAAAAGATTGATTACGATATCACTTTTATCAATCCAATGGATCCGCCCGATTGGTTTAAAGCCATATCACCAACAGGCCAGGTGCCCTTATTAAAAGCGGATGATGAAGTGATTTTTGAATCAAGTGTGATCAGTGAGTTTGCTAATGACATTAGTGAAAATGATTTACACCCAATTGATGCAATACAAAAAGCTAAGAACCGCGCTTGGATAGAGTTCTCGTCCAAAATGTTTGATGACTTATTTAATCTTGTAACTGGCGATAAAGAAACTTACGCCAAAGCCAAAGAATCTCTGTTTGCAAAGTTTGCAAAAGTTGAGGCGGTCAAAGGCACAGGCGCTTTCTTTAATGGTGCTGACTTTGCTATGATTGATGCAGCCTTCGCGCCTATCTTTATGCGCTTATCATGGATTAATGAATTTACTGATAACGCTCTATCATTCAACGAATTTAACAACCTTAGCGCTTGGAGTGAGGCAATCTTAGCAGTTGATGAAGTTAAAGACTCAGTATCTGAAGGAATAGATGATGTTTATTATTCTAATATCGAAGCACGTGAAGGTTATCTATCTACTTTACTGGTTGATGAATAGTCATTTACAAAATCGCTAAAACATTTTCAGGTGGTCGTCCAATGGCAATGCCTTTATCAGTTTTGACAATCGGGCGTTCAATTAAAATTGGATTATCAACCATCGCTTGAATAAGCTGATCTTCGCTGAGTGACTCATCATCTAAATTGTTTTCTTTATAAGGCGCTTCAAATGTGCGCATCAAAGAGCGTGGATCCATCTTAAGCTCGTCTAACAAGCTTTTCAATTCTGCGACACTTGGCGTATCTTCAAGATATTTAATTACTTCGAAGTCTAGTTTTTTTTCTTCTAAAATAGCTAAGGTTAGTCTAGATTTTGTACATCTTGGATTATGGTAAATTTTTACACTCATTATTAAAAACTGGTTATGAAAAAAATTCTAATTATACTCGCACTTTTTTTGCCATTAACAACGGCACAAGCAATTAGCATTGACGAAATTGTCGCCAAAGCTTCAAAAATGTGGCAAGATGAAAAATCAACAAAATTACCTGATTTTTCAGTCGTTGATTTGAACGGTAATACGCACACTAATGAGACCGTTAAAGGTAAATTTTTAGTAGTAAATTTTTGGGCTACCTGGTGCCCGCCTTGTCTAAAAGAAATTCCTGCCTTTGTTGAGTTTTATGAAAAACACGCTGATAAGGTGCAAATATTAGGACTGGATTATGAGGGAGCAGACAAATCTACAATTGTCGAATTCACTGACACTTACATGGTGAACTATCCGATAATTTTATTCGATGATACCAACAGTAAAGAATTTAAGAAATTTGGCGAGGTGCTTGGCATGCCAACCACTTACATCTACAGCCCAGAAGGGAAATTGATAGATTTTCGCATGGGTGAAATGGATATTGCCGATCTAGAGAAAGCCATTCTTTAAACCCAAGTTTTTGAGGCTAAATTTTCATCTCGTACCAACTTAGGCACCAGATAACCACTTAGATTTTCCCTTAAGCTTTGATGCAGCTGAATTGCACGCTCATCACTGATTAAAAAATGCTCTGCGCCGCTCACCTTATCTAGCATGTGTAGATAATACGGCAATATGCCTAGATCAAATAAACGCAATGAAAGATCGCTCAATACTGATACCGAGTCATTCACACCCTTTAACAAAACTGATTGATTTAACAAGGTTATTTTTGCTAGTTTTTGTATTGCATTAGCAAATTCATTTGATAACTCATTCGCATGATTAGCATGTAGCACTATCACCACATTAAGTTTAGTGTTGTTCAGCATCCCAATCAGCTTGTCTGTTATTCTACTTGGGGTAACCACAGCACTGCGCGAATGAATTCTTAAATTTTTTATATGTGCAATACGCTCAATCTTCTGAATTAATGATTGTAGTTTTTCATCACTCAAACTTAGCGGATCGCCACCACTCAGAATCACCTCATCAATTGATTGATTGCCGCGTATATAGTCTTCAATCGCCGACCAATTGCTAATCGCATCATGACCGCTATAATCAAAATTTTGTCGAAAACAATACTGGCAATGAATCGCGCACACACGTGATGTAATCAATAAAACTCGATTAGGATATTTATGAATTAAACCGGCGACTGGTGCATTGCCTTCATCGCCCAATGGGGACAAACTAAACTCCGCTTGGTTTTGTACATTGTTAAAGGGGACAACTTGTTTTAATAAAGGATCACCCGGGTTATTCTTATCAATCAGATTAGCAAATTCTAAAGGGATTTTGATTGGAAAGTGCTGATCTTTAAACTGATCACTTTGAAAGAAATCATTACAACTATTCGCCCCTTTTAAGGTGCTTCTTGTATTGTGCTGCCAGTTGCTTTTCATAGTGATTAGCGCATTAAAAAGCCCCGTAAACGGGGCTTTTTAGATCATTCTTAATAAATGTAATTATCAGAAATTAGCAGAAATTTGCAAAGTTTGCATCTGTTTTCTCTTTGCCATCTTCATAGCCAGATTCCCACTCATCAGTAATTCTTTGTTCTTCAAGTTCAGGATTGTTTAAGAAACCAGCTACCCAACCTTGGATATAGTTATCGTTTACGCCCATTTCTTCCATTTTTTTAACACCTTCGTAGTAAGTCATTACTGATACTCCTTAAATTTTGTTTATAATTTCACATTCTTCAATCAGGCTTAAAATTACTTGATATCAGAGAAAGATAATATTATAACCATTTAAAACTATCAAGCAAGAAAAATCATGAATTTATCTGAAATTACCGTTGGACTTAACGACAAACAAAACCAATCAGTTACTTTAGATGATGGGCAAAATGCTTTAATACTCGCAGGTGCTGGCAGTGGTAAAACCCGTGTTTTAACACATCGCATTGTTTATTTAGTCACACAGAAAAATACGCATATTGATGCTGTTCTAGCAGTAACCTTTACCAATAAAGCCGCCAAGGAAATGCGTGAACGCCTTGAAGTGTTACTAAAACGTCCGATTAGAAGTATGTGGGTAGGTACTTTTCATGGGCTAGCACATCGACTATTACGCGCCCACCCTATTGAAGCCAATTTAAGCGCACAATTTCAAATTCTTGATCAGCAAGATCAGTTTCGTATTGTTAAGCGCTTGATGAAAGAAAATCAAATCGATGAATCAAAATATCCGGTTAGAAAAATTCAGTGGTTTATCAACCAGCAAAAAGACGAAGGCATTCGCCCTGGTGATATCGATGCCGGATATAACTATTTCGTTAAGCAGAGTATCAAAGTATTTGAACTCTATGAGGCGCACTGTAAAGCCAATGAATTAATTGATTTTGCCGAACTTTTAGTACGTAGCTATGAATTGCTAAAAAATAATGCTGAGTTACTTACACGCTATCAAAATCGCTTTGAGCACATCTTGGTTGATGAGTTTCAAGACACCAACACCATCCAATACAAATGGATCAAACTACTCTCGTCAGGCAAAAATCAAATATTTTGTGTGGGTGATGATGATCAATCAATCTATGGCTGGCGTGGTGCAAAGATTGAAAATATTCAAAAATTAGAATCTGATTTTCACCCTATTCAAACCATCCGACTTGAGCAAAATTACCGTTCTACAGGCAATATTCTAGGCGCATCTAACGCACTCATTGCCAACAATTCTAATCGCCTAGGAAAGTCGCTGTGGACCGACGCTGGTAACGGTGACTTAATTGATATCTATGAAGCACGTACAGAAACTGATGAAGCAGACTATGTTGTTAGCGCCATTCAAAAACATATTGACGACGGTGCATCAGCCAGCGAATGTGCTATTTTGTATCGTTCAAACGCACAGTCTAGAGGCTTTGAAGAACGGTTGATTAAATACAATATTCCTTATGTGATTTACGGCGGTCTTCGATTTTTTGAACGCGCTGAAATTAAAGATGCGCTATGTTACTTGCGCCTGATGGAAAGCTCAGCTGATAATGTTGCTTTTGAGCGCGTGGTCAACTTCCCAACTCGTGGTATTGGCAATGCCACTATTGAAAAAGTAAGAGAATTTGCGCGTGATAATCACACCACCCTCTTTCAGGCGGCAATTGAAATATCGCCTTCATTGCCAACTCGTGCAAGCAATGCAATAATTGGGTTTACACAACTGATTGAACAAATGTGTGATGAGGCCAAACACCTAGAACTGAGTGAAAAAGTTGCTCACTTAATTAAGGCTTCTGGCTTAATTGAACATTATTCAAATGACAAAACTGACAAGGCTGGTAGTAAAAAAGCAAACCTTGAAGAGCTCATTGCAGCAGCTAAGCAATACACTCATGATCAAGATTCTGATATGAGTGAGGTGGTTGGTTTTATCTCACTGGCCTCGTTAGACTCCAGTGGCGATACTAATGCACCTATCAATCAGAATGTACAACTAATGACCGTTCATTCTGCCAAAGGTTTGGAATTTCCTAATGTGTTTTTAACCGGTATGGAAGAAGACTTGTTTCCTTCTAGACAAAGTAAAGACGAGCCACACTTAATAGATGAAGAAAGAAGATTGTGCTACGTGGGCATGACCCGTGCCATGAAAAAACTCAGCCTATCTTTTGCAATTAAACGCTTTTTACATGGGCAATCTTTATACGCCTACCCTTCTCGATTCTTAGATGAAATACCGGGCGAATACACAAACTCAGTTAAACAAAAATTTGGTTCAACCATACAGAATTATCAAGAAGATGATATCTTTAATCAAGATATCGAGCCTGAAGGACAAGGTCGACTATCGATTGGTGTGACGGTTAGGCATGCGAAATTTGGCTTTGGTACGGTACTTAACTTTGAAGGTGATGGTGACTCAGCCCGCATTCAGATTAAGTTCAAATCTGCTGGCACTAAGTGGTTGATTAGCTCTTACGCCAATCTGGAGTATGTTTAATTTAAAGTCTTTTTAAGATCATCAACTGAAAAGCTTTGTACCGTTTGCTCATCGGTATAAACCGGCTTCATTTCGGTATGTGTGCCCGATTCCTTTTCAATGGCTGTTTGTCTAGAGATAACGATATCTAAACAATCGGTGATCATCTTTTGTGTGCCTTCTGTTAAAGGGTGACGTAAGCCTGGCTTAGTCATGGTGTCTTTTGCAACGGCAATTAAGGTTTTTCTAACCGCGCTTAATAAACGAATTTCAAAATTTGGTTTGTTGTCTGTACTCATAATAATGATTGTATATTTTGTCGATGATTGTTATGCGCTATTTTATCAAGATTAAAAGGTTTAATCCCTTTCATTAAGTGTAGTTTCTCACACTTAGGCCAATCAAGGTCGATCACTTGCTCTACCAATTCTGGGTGATTACAGATTAAGGCCATGTCACAGCCACTGTCTAACGACACCTGTACACGCTCGGTAATATCCTTAATAAAATGCGCACCTTGCATGGATAAATCATCACTAAACACCACACCGGCAAAACCGAGCTGCGATTGCAAAATGTCTTTAATCCACTTTGATGAGAACCCTGCTGGCTTATCATCCACCTGGGAATACACCACATGTGCAGGCATAACAGCATCTAAACCCTGATTAATCAAACCTTTAAAACTAAGGATATCTTGTCTAATTTCATTCATTGAGCGCTCGTCAACTGGTAGATCTAGATGTGAATCAAGCGCCACATAGCCATGCCCAGGGAAATGCTTACCGACACACTTCATGCCTGCCTCATGCATACCCTCAATCAAAGCGCCGGCTAATTTCACTACTGCTTCAGGGTTGGAATGAAACGCCCGATCGCCAATCACCGAGGAATATCCGTAATCCAAATCCAGCACCGGTGCAAATGAAAAATCCACACCAATATCTAACAACTCTGCCGCTAAAACCCAACCACAAGAAAAAGCTTGATCTAAGGCAAATTCAGGATCTTGATCATAGACTTCGCCCAATTTCGCCATGGCTGGCAAGTGAGTAAAACCCGCTCTAAAACGCTGCACTCTGCCACCTTCGTGGTCTACTGAAATCAACATATTTTGATTAATCAAACGGATTGATTTGATCAATTCTTTAACTTGATCAATACTCTCAAAATTACGCGTGAATAAAATCACGCCACCTACGCTCGGCTTAGATAATCGGTTTTTTTCTTCTTGCGTCAGTATCAAGCCTGATACATCCATCATAATTGGTCCAAGCATTAAAAATCCTGACTAGTTAATATGAGGTTTGATTTTATACACCAGCCATAGGACTGGTAGGCCGATTAGTGTGGTAATCACAAAAAATTCACTATAGCCAAATTGCTCAACCAAAGTGCCTGAATAACCACCAAATATTTTAGGTAGTAAAGTCATGAGTGATGAGAAAATCGCATACTGCACTGCAGTAAATTGAATATTAGTCAGACTAGATAAAAAAGCAATAAAGGCAGTTGTTGCGATACCTGCTGAAAGGTTATCCATCGTAATAGTTACATATAACCAAGCAATATCATGACCCACGCTCGCCAGAACGATAAACAAAAGATTGGTTAATGCCGAGAGCAATGCACCTAAAAATAGCACTTTAAACACGCCAATTCTAATCGCTAAAACGCCGCCTAAAAAACCACCAGCAAGCGTCATAAATAGGCCGAAAGTTTTAGAGATTGTCGCGATTTCAACTTTGGTAAATCCCATATCTTGATAAAAAATATTGGCCACCACACCGAGCACAATATCACTCATACGATACAAACCAATCACAGCTAATAACAATACAGCCACACTCATGCCGTAGCGGTTAAAGAAGTCTTTAACCGGATCAACATAGGTATTGTTAACCATAGATCGATTAACAATGTTAAATGTGATTAATGCTCTAGCTGCAATATAAGCACCTAAAAGCGCTACCATCATGCGAGCTGTACCAACAATAAAACCAGCAAGATGCTTGTTAGCAAAAACCTCTATTAAGACTTCTTTGGCCTCTTTGACCAGACCAGCTGTTGCGTTAAAGGTTAAGATAAAGGCAGCAACAATTGATAAAAATAATAAGAAAAATCGGGCGTAATCAGTTGTACTGTATTCAACCTCTTTTCTCTTGGTGTCGGGCTCACTAATAATCAGTGTAGTCGCCACACCAATCAACATCACCGCTGCCATAATCATGTAAGTACCTGACCAAGCATCGTAACTATAGAGCGCTTTGGTTGAACCTAAATAGCTAGCGACAAACAAACCACCGGCACCCGCGACCAACATACCAATACGATAGCCAGCAATATAGGTTGCTGAGAGCATCGATTGCATGTCTTTATCGGCTGATTCAATACGATAGGCATCAATCACAATATCTTGTGTGGCTGATGAAAACCCTAATAACACCGCGCCATAGGCCATAAGGGTTAAGCCATCAATGCCAGCTTTTGGATCAACCGATGCCATCAACAAAATCGCACCCATAATTGCCAACTGTGAAACCAACATCCAGGCACGACGACGGCCCAATGTTTTGGTTAAAATCGGTAAAGGCAGGCGGTCAACCAGTGGCGCCCACACAAACTTAAACGAGTAACCTAGCGCTGCCCACGAAAAATAAGTAATAGTTGATTTGGCAACACCCGCCTCATTGAGCCAAAGCCCCAGCGTTGAAAAAATAAGTAGAATCGGTACACCAGCTGAAAAGCCGAGAAACAACATAGTCATCACCCGCGGGTGAACGAACAATTTAATACTATCTAAATAACTGGCTAACACTGATTCCAAGGCATGCCATCATGGCGCCAGCCATTGACGTTACCACGTTGATCTTGTTCGTCAAGATCACCTTCAAAGCCACTCACTACATGGGACACATTAGTAAAGCCATTATCAATCAAGCATCGGCCCGCATCATTAGAACGATAACCACTACGACAAATTAGAATAATTTCAGTATCTAATACTTGCTCACGTTTACCAATAAAACGCTTGATTGCGGCAATAAAATCCTCCGGGTGTGGCTCCCAATCTGGATCATCCACCCAAGGCACAAAAATACAATCAAGCGGCCTTCCTACAAACTTGTTTTCAGCCTCGGTACGCACATCGATTAAGAGCGCATCTGTATTGTTCTGAAGATGCTCAAAAGCTTTTTTTGGTAGGTATTGCGCTAACTTACTCATGACTTCATTATAACGACATCTTCATCTATTTGAACATGATCAAATAACTCGATAACATCCTTATTGT
>DQNX01000084.1 GCA_015658965.1 Gammaproteobacteria bacterium | reverse complement strand
TTTTTCCTTTCTTTCACCATAAGATTTAGAGATGCCACTGTTAATTGCTATATTTTTGTTAGTGTACTTTAAGGATATATAGTCGCTTGTTTTTTTGTCTTTTTTGATGCCGCCATCATAAGTAGAAAAGACTGTATGACTTTGCTTTTTTTCTTTAGTTGTTTTAAAGTTGACAGAAATATTATTATTGATTTTTGAGTTCATGCTCAGTGCATATTCTCGTGAATCAATAACAGAATGTGTATATTTTCCTCCTACTGCATTTTGAGACGGATCAGCATCAAATTGCACGGGCGTCATATAACTTGGGTAACGATAATCACTATCATTGTCTGCTAATGATAGTTGAATCTTAGTATTGCTAGTTGCATCAATGTTTAAATTAATAGCTTTATTAGTTTGCTTGCCCCAATCTTTATTGTTAGTGCTATCTACAACAGAATATCCGCCTTTTTCTTGCACTTCAAAAGAAGCGTTAACCCGCAACCCATCAGCTTGAGAGCTTGTAGAGATGGATTTATTAGTCAACCCATAATTTCCAGTTTCTAGCTCTACGTGTGAATCATAAACATCTTTCATAAAAATATGAATAGCACCACTCATTGCACCATCGCCATAAACAACCGAGCCACTACCTTTGGTGATTTCAATTTTATCAATATTATTTAAAATAATATTACCAATAGATTGTGGCGATGAAGTATGGTTATTAAGCTTAACCCCATTTACTGTAATAACAATATTTTGATGTCCGTTTGTTGTGCCATAGCCACGCATATCAATTTTTTGAGAAAATTTGTTTCCAGAGCTCGGGGTGATGGTTATTGAGGTGTTATTGCTTAAAAAATCATATAAATTAGTTGATCCGGATTCTTTAATATCCTTTGATGAATACACTTCTGTTGAAAATGTTGCATCTATATCAAAGCCATTAAATTGGTTGGCACTAACTTTAACAGGATTTAAATAAATAGGAATAGGGCCTAATACCGCATTAGTTACTGTGGTAAATGTTAGCGTTGATACTGCAGCGGCTAGGGAAAGTTGTTTAAGTTTCATGATTGCTCCGTTAAATCATTAACGAGCGAGAGTAGATATTACACAAGTATGTATTAATCTAACTCACTACCCATCGTAGTTGTTATTTTGTTATTTGAATATGTATCGGACTGATTTCTTTCAGGAAAAATACCGTTGCGAGGGCAGTGTTAGAATTTAACTAACTTCCAGTGATTCAAAATGGAAAGGAAATTATACTTTTAATAAACATACAATGGTCGCTATTTTTGAATCTGAAATTGCTATTCTCAGGTAAAATATTTGATTTTTTATATGATTAAATAGGAGTGAGTGAAGATGAGCCAGGTTTACAATTTTAGTGCCGGTCCTGCCATGCTACCCGTGCAGGTGATAAAACTAATGCAAGAAGAATTGCTGGAGTACGGAAATGCCAAAGCCTCGGTGATGGAGATCTCACACCGTGGGTCTGATTTTATGGCAATGGCGCAAAAATCTGAGCAAGATCTTAGAGATTTGATGAACATTCCTAGCAACTACAAAGTGTTGTTTTTACAAGGTGGTGCTTCAGCGCAGTTTTCAATGGTGCCGATTAATCTTCTTCGTGGTAAAACTAAAGCCAACTACGCACATACGGGCCATTGGTCAAAAAAAGCGATTGCTGAAGGCCAGCGTTACTGTGATGTCAATATCTGTACAGACAGTTCAGGCAATAAATACACCAATATCGATGATTTTTCAAATTGGAATATTGACCCTGATGGTGCTTATCTTCATTACACACCAAACGAAACCATTGCTGGTTTAGAGTTTGATTATGTGCCAGAAGTGGATATGCCATTAGTGGCAGATATGTCGTCTACGATTTTATCGCGTGAGATCGATGTGTCAAAATACGGCGTGATCTATGCAGGCGCACAAAAGAACATCGGTATTGCTGGTTTAACCATTGTTATTGTGAGAGAAGATCTAATCGGTGATGTGGTTGCTAATCAGCCAATCTTATTTGATTATGCAACCCAAGCGAATAACGATTCTATGTACAACACACCAGCAACTTACCCTTGGTATGTAGCGGGCCGTGTATTTGAGTGGTTAAAAGACCAAGGCGGTTTGAGCGCAATGGCAAAGATTAATGCCACTAAGGCTAAAACACTTTATAGCGCGATTGATGATTCTGATTTTTATTCAAGCCCAGTAGCGACAAAATACCGTTCATGGATGAATGTGCCGTTTTTATTGAATGATGAAAATCTCAACGGTTTGTTTTTAGAAAAGGCAGCGCAGCGTGATTTAATCACACTTAAAGGTCATCGCGATGTGGGCGGTATGCGCGCTAGTATTTATAATGCAATGCCACAAGAAGGCATTGATGCATTGGTTAGTTTTATGAAAGATTTCGAAAAGGAAAATGCATAATGGTTAAGATACAAACACTCAATAATATTTCACCGGTTGGTTTAGACAAATTACCCAGAGAAAGCTATGAAGTGGCTTCAGAAATGAACGATCCTGATGCAATTTTGGTGCGTAGTGCAAAGATGCACGAGCTGGAAATTGGTGATAATTTAAAAGCGGTGGGTCGTGCTGGCGCTGGTGTGAACAACATTCCTCTGGATAAGATGAGTGAGAAGGGTGTGGTGGTATTTAATGCACCAGGCGCCAATGCCAACGCAGTAAAGGAGTTGGTGATTTCATCAATGTTGTTGTCCAGTCGTAACATTTGTCAGGCTTGGAATTACGTTAACGGCTTGCCACTCGATAATCTAAAAACAGCGATTGAAGATGGCAAGAAAAATTATGCCGGCTCAGAACTGCCAGGCAAAACACTCGGCATTGTTGGCTTGGGTGCTATTGGCGTACAAATTGCCAATGCAGCAAATGCATTAGGCATGAAAGTAATCGGTTTTGATCCATCAATTACCATTAAAAGCGCTTGGAAATTATCAGCAGAGGTTGGGCAAGCGTTGAGTGTTGATGAGCTATTTTCACAAAGTGATTTCGTTTCGTTTCATGTACCGTTAGTTGAGGGCACTAAAAACTTATTGAACGAAGAGCGCATTGCTTTATTACCTAAAGGCGCGACGATTCTTAATTTTGCCCGTGATGGCATTATTGATGAAGATGCATTAATCACCGCACTTGAGGCCGGTAAGGTTAAATACTACGTAACGGATTTCCCGATTGACGATAAGAAAAATCATGAGCGCGTTATCGCACTACCACACTTAGGTGCATCAACCGCTGAAGCTGAAGACAACTGTGCAATCATGGTGACAAACCAAGTTAAAGATTATCTTGAAAATGGTAATATTTTAAATTCAGTTAATTTCCCTGAGGCTAGGATGCCTAGAGCCGGTAAAGAACGTTTGGCCATTACACATAAGAATATCCCTAATATGGTGGGTCAAATATCAACTGCAGTTGCTGATGCAGGTGCAAATATTATAGACATGCTTAATAAATCAAGAGACCAGGTTGCTTATACTTTAATCGACCTAGAAAGTGAAATTTCTGATACAGTAATCGATAATTTAAAACAGATTGAAGGCGTCTTAACCGTAAGAGGTCTTTAGACAATAAAATGGCCAAAAAAACACTGGACGAATTAAGGGTTGAAATTGATGCGCTGGATAAAAATATTCAAGGATTAATTGGCGCACGTGCCGAACTTGCTTCGGCGGTAGCTGAAGTTAAAAAAGTCTCAGAAAATCAAAGTGTTTTTTACCGTCCTGAGCGTGAAGCACAAGTATTACACGCTATTATTGATCGTAATGATAACTTGCTTAAAGGCAAGGATGTGGCGCACATCTTCCGTGAGATTATGTCGGCTTGTCTTGCCTTAGAACAGCCGCTTAATATTGCTTATTTAGGCCCTGAGGGTACGTTCACCCAAGAGGCTGCGTTGAAACATTTTGGCCATGCGGTATCCACACTTGATTGTGGCAGTATCGATGAAATCTTCCATCAAGTTGAGAAGGACAATGCGCATTATGGCGTTGTGCCGATTGAAAATTCGTCCAATGGTGTGGTTGGTGGTACGGTTGACATGTTGTATTCTCAAGGTTTGAAGATTTGTGGTGAAGTCGAGATTTCGATCCAACACCAATTAATGATGCAAGATCAATCGCAAGAAATTAAAGCGATTTATGCCCATCAGCAAGCGCTTGACCAGTGTCAGCGCTGGTTAAGCAATCATTACCCAAATGCCGAACTAAAACCAGTCGCATCAAACGCTTTGGCGGCGCGACTGGTTAAAGACGAGGCGCATGCAGCAGCGATTGCATCGGAGGTGGCGCTAGGCCTGTACGGGTTAGAGCGCGTAGCAAAAAATATTGAAGATAAAACTGGTAATGTCACACGCTTCTTGGTGCTTGGCAAAGAAGCCGTTGCGCCTTCGGGCCAAGACAAAACTTCGATTTTGGTCGTCACTAAACATCAGTCTGGCGCACTGCTTGATTTATTAGCGCCTTTTAAAGAACAGAGTATTAATATCCTACAATTGGCGCGTCATCCAATTCCTGGGGTCAAATGGGAGTATTTATTCTTGATTGATATCGAAGGCCATCAAGAGGATGATAAGGTCAAATTGGCTTTATCTGAAGTGGCTCAATGTTTGCAAAAAGTTAATATTCTAGGGTCGTATCCAGTTGCTGTTTTATGAGTGTTTGTGAATCGATACTTTCTCTAAGTCCTTATCAGGGTGGCAAACCTGTTAGCGAGCTGCAGCGTGAGCTTGGCCTTGATCGCGTGGTTAAGCTGGCGAGCAATGAAAATCCATTAGGGCTTGGGCAAAAAACCTTAGAAATCATTCAACAAGCCATCACCCAAGTCAATCGTTATCCAGATGGCAATGGCTTTGAGCTTAAACAAGCGCTCAGTCAGCATCTTAATGTCTCGCAAGATTCAATCACTCTGGGTAATGGCTCAAATGATATTTTGGAATTAATTGCCAGAGCCTATGTTTGCAAAAGTGAGGACGAAGTTATATTCTCAGAATATGCCTTTGTGGTCTACCCCTTAATCACGCAAGCACTTGGCGCCCAAGCTGTTGTAACGAAGTCCAAAGATTTTGGTCATGATTTAGAAGCCATGTTGCTGGCAATTACCGACAACACTAAACTAATTTTTGTGGCCAATCCAAACAACCCAACCGGCACTTTGCTGACCGATGAAGCACTGCATGCATTTTTATCTCGCGTGCCAAATTCGATTACCGTGGTTTTGGATCAGGCTTATTTTGAATATCTTGATTGCGTGGATTTGGCCGTTAATTGGCTCAAAGAATTTGACAATTTAATCATCACCCGCACCTTCTCGAAAGCTTACGGCCTGGCGGGTTTAAGGGTGGGTTATGCGCTTTCAAGTAGCCAGATTGCCGATTATCTTAATCGCATTCGCCAGCCGTTTAATGTGAATCACATTGCACAAGTGGCGGCCGTTGCTGCGCTCGGTGATCAATCGCATTTGGTGCGCTCGGTCATCGCTAATAAAAATGGGCTCAAGCAACTGGCAGAGGGGTTTGACAAATTGGGTTTAAGCTATATTCCTTCTTCTGCCAATTTTATAGCCGTTAAAGTTAAAGATGCGCCCAAGCTTTATCAGCAATTATTAGCGCTCGGATTTATCGTACGCCCGGTAGAGATGAAAAATTACCTAAGAGTATCTATTGGTACCTCTAGAGAAATTTCAAGTTTTTTAGATGCCTTAAAGTCGGCTCTATGATTAACAAAATTTGCATTATTGGTGTTGGATTGATCGGTGGCTCCTTTGCCGCCGGTTTAAAACAATCTAACCAAGCAATAACCATTGTTGGTTTTGGGCGTAGTGAAAACAGCTTGATTAAAGCGCAATCACTCGGTGTGATTGATGAATACAGCTTGGATATTGCAACCGCATTGCAAGGGGTAGACATGCTATTGATTGCCACACCAGTGGATAGTTTTGGCGCAATCTTAGAGCTGATCAAACCACACATCGATGACTCAATGATTATTTCAGATGTGGGCAGTACCAAGAGCAGTGTTGTTGATATTGCAAAGCAAGTTTTTGGCAAAGTGCCTAGCAGATTTATTCCTGCACATCCGATTGCCGGCAAGGAAAAGAGCGGTGTAGAGGCTAGCGATGGCGCGTTATTTAACAATAAACGCGTTATCCTAACACCAGAAAACGATGCTGACGCACAAGCATTAAAGGCAGTATCAGGGCTGTGGGAAATATTAGGAGCACAAGTAGAAACCATGACACATCAACAACATGACGATTTATTGGCAATGACGTCGCATTTGCCACATATGCTAGCCTTCGGCTTAATGGATTATTTGATTAAAAGCAACCCAGATGCAGGTGATTATGCAGCCGGCGGATTTAAAGATTTTTCACGCATTGCCTCATCCGATGCCGTTATGTGGCGTGATATTTGTTTAAACAATTCATTAGATATTGTCAAGCATATTCAAGGCTATCAGCAGTCTTTAGATAACCTCTCCAGCCTAATTAAAAACAACGAATCAGAAGCGTTAGAAAAATTATTCTCAGAGGCGAAGTCTGCCCGTGATGCGTGGATTGAAGGTTAAGCATGAGTAAATTTATAGCAAGCCCAGCAACGACGTTATCGGGCAATTTAAAAGTGCCGGGTGATAAATCTATCTCTCATCGCTCTATTATGCTCGGTTCATTGGCCAAAGGCGTTACTAAAGTCGCCGGTTTTTTAGAGGGTGAAGACGCCCTGTCTACTTTAAAAGCATTCCAAGCCATGGGTGTCAAAATTGAGCGTAATGGCGATAATGTAACCATTCATGGCGTAGGTATCAACGGATTAAAAAAACCTGAAAAGCCCTTAGATTTAGGCAACTCAGGTACTTCCATCAGACTTATGTCAGGCATTCTTGCCGCTCAAGCATTTGACTGCGAATTGGTGGGCGACGAATCGCTATCAAAACGCCCGATGGGACGAGTGATTGACCCTTTAACCGCCATGGGTGCAGTGATTAAAAGCAATGATGGCAAGCCACCTTTAAAAATTACTGGTGGGCAAACCCTAAAAGCTATCAATTACGATTTGCCTGTTGCCTCAGCCCAAGTAAAATCTTGCGTTTTGTTAGCGGGGTTGTACGCACAAGGCACAACTTGCGTCACTGAGCCGGCGCCAACCCGCGATCACACCGAGCGCATGCTCAAAGGTTTGGGTTATGAAGTTAATGTAGCCAACAGCCAAATGTGCCTAACCGGCGGCGGTGAATTAACCGCCACCCAAATCCAAGTACCCAGTGATATTTCATCATCCGCATTTTTTATGGTGGCAGCCGCCATCGCACCCAAAGCCGATATCACCTTAACAGGCGTTAATGTCAATCCAACGCGTACTGGCGTAATTGATATTTTAAAGCTTATGGGTGCCGATCTTACCCTGTCCAATCAGCGTGAAATTGGCGGTGAATTATTAGCCGATATTCGCGTACAATCTTCAGTACTTAAGGGGATTAATATCCCGCAAGCTTTAGTGCCACTAGCGATTGACGAATTCCCCGCCGTGTTTATTGCGGCCAGTTGTGCCCAAGGTGAAACCGTATTAACCGGCGCAAGAGAGCTTCGAGTCAAAGAATCAGACCGCATTCAAGTGATGGCGGATGGTTTGGATATTTTAGGCATTGAAAACCAAGTATTAGAAGACGGCATTAAGATCCAAGGCGGCACATTCAAAAAACCCACCGCAATCATCGAATCACACCATGATCACCGAATTTCAATGGCTTTTGCAGTGGCATCTTTACGTTGTAATCATCCAATTGAAATCAATGGCGTGGACAATGTCATGACTTCATTTCCTAATTTTGTTGAATTGGCCAATTCGGCTGGCATGGATATTGTTGAGGTTTAAGGTTTTTGATTAAACTTCAAAAAAAAGTCCATTGTTACAATTTCCGAAATTTTTAATCCTGTCTTAAGATAACGGTTTTTCACCCTTAAAAAACCTCGGGGGGAGCCTTGCTTTCCTCTTAAAGGTCAAAAATCCTATTTAAAAGGCATAAATCCTATTATTGGGCTCATTTTTTAGTCAACAAGGGGTTTTGGATGGCTAAAAATTTACCGGAGCAAGCAAGATCTATTCCGAAAATTCTCATTTGCATTATTTCCGAAATTTTTGAATGAGTTAATTCGAGATTTGAGGATTTTTAAGCAATAAAAAAGGCGCTCAATGAGCGCCTTTTTTATTTTTAAGGGGCTGGTATTTAGTAACCGCCTTTACGCTTAGTTTCAGGCAAACCTGCAATCTTACCGGCTTGCTTAGCAGGACCTTTAGGGAAAAGAGTGTATAACTCTTTAGTGGTTAATTTACCTTCCCAATCGCCTTTCAGGCCTTTAACCATGTTGCGTTCGTTTGGTTGATTGGCATTATTGTTGATGTATTCATCACGCAAAAATTTGATTAATTTGAAACTTTCAGCGGTTAGTGTCACCCCTTCTTCTTCTGCAAATTCTACAGCAACATCTTCGTCCCATGTGTTTAGGTCTACTAAGTAACCGTGAGCGTCTCTTTCTAAATCAGCTAATGCCATTTAACTTTCTCCAATGTAAATAAATAATATAAAGAAATTATTATATAATAACTTCTATATCTTTTCCCTCTTATTTTATTATGACTATTGAAAATGCATCATCCTTCTTTGCGTGGGACGTATCGGCTTATTTGGCATTGTTTTTGAGTGTTGCTTTTATGATTGTTATTATCGATCAATTGTTTGGTGGCGCTAGTGATTTAGCACCTACTCAAAAGAAGAAATCTTTTGTTGCTAAGTGGTTTTATTTTGTTTGTTTTTTAAAGTTTAATAAATCAGAAAAATATTTAGGCCGACCTAAACTGGTGCAGTGGTCTGCTGAGTTCTACCCGGTATTGTTGCTGGTATTTTTGTTAAGAGGGTTTATGGTTGAGCCTTTTAGAATTCCTTCAAATTCAATGATGCCGACTTTATTAACCGGTGACTTTATTTTGGTGAGTAAGTTTGATTACGGCATCAGTTTGCCCATTTTGAATAAAAAAATCATTGAATTTAAAAAGCCTGAAAGAGGGGATGTGATTGTTTTTAGGTATCCTAATTATGAAAAAAACAGCGAATACCAAGGTGCTGACTTTATTAAGCGTATTGTTGCTTTGCCGGGCGATACCCTTAGTTATTCATCGGATCACTTGCGCATCAATGAAGAAAAAATTAGTTACCAAGATTTGGGTATTTACCAAGGTGTGGAATCGGGCGCAGGTATGACAGGATTCAAGCACAAACGCGAATTATTAGCCAACAGTCCTTATGAGATTTTGCTAGATCCAAATGGACACTCTAAAGGGGTTAAGGCTACGGTTCCAGCGGGGCATTATTTTGTGATGGGTGATAATCGTGCCCGTAGTAGCGATTCGCGCTTTTGGGGCTTTGTGCCAGAAGAATACATCATTGGTAAAGCCTTTGGTATTTGGATGCATTATGATGACTCTTTAAAACTTGAGCGAGTCGGTGGCTTTGATTAAGCTGGGTTAATTAATATGCTTGAGGATGTTGTCAAGCTCGTCGCTAGAGGTGTAATGAATAATAATCTTGCCTTTATCACCGTTTGATTTGATTTCTGTTTTAGAATCCAATTTTTGACTTAAAGACTGCATGAGTGCCTCAATGTGAGGATCAGTACGGGTGGATTTTTTAGGTTTTGGGTTGAGTACACGCTTGACTAGCTCTTCTGTTTGGCGAACCGATAAAGAGCGCTTAACCACTTGATTAGCCACTTCAAATTGCCGATCTTCCTCGAGTGATAATAAGGCGCGTGCATGGCCCATTTCAATAGCACCCTTGCTCAGCAGTTGTTTAACTGATTCGTTTAGCTGTAATAGGCGAATTAGATTACTCACAGCAGAGCGAGAGCGGCCTACAACATGTGAAATTTCTTCGTGTGTCATTTTAAAATCTTGAATCAGCTGCTGCAGTGCTTTGGCTTCTTCGAGCGGTGTGAGAGACTCACGTTGAATATTTTCAATCAGACCAATCGCTAGGGCGACTTGGTCATCAATCTCACGAACAATGGCTGGAACTTCTTTTAAGCCTGCAATTTTGGCAGCACGCCAGCGTCGCTCACCCGCAATGATTTCGTATTTATCGTAAGTAACTTTACGAACAACCAATGGCTGAATAACACCTTGAGCGGTGATTGAGTTAGCAAGCTCATTAAGCGTATCGGGATCAATGTCATCTCTGGGCTGAAATTTGCCACGCTGTAGCGCATCAACGCTTAATATTTTAAGGTTATGATCAGAGTTGGCTTGGTCATCTGTAGAGGAAACTTGTCCTAACAATATGTCTAATCCGCGACCTAGTTTTGAGTTTTTTTCCATTCTAATTTATTGATGTTTTTCTAATTACTTCACTTGCCAGTGAAACGTATGAAATTGCCCCTTTGGATGATCTGGCGTAGTTAATGGCCGATTGACCAAAACTTGGCGCTTCAGCCAATTTTACATTTCTAGGGATGATTGTTTTAAAGACTTTGTGTGAAAAATATTGCAATAATTGAATAGAGACTTCGTTGGATAAATTGTTACGTGCATCAAACATGGTTCGAATAATGCCAGTAATATCCAAATCAGGATTGGTGGTGGCTTGAATCTTTTCAATGGTTTGCATTAAGGAGCTTAAACCTTCTAAGGCATAGTATTCACATTGCATTGGAATGATGATACCGTTAGAGGCAGTAAAGGCGTTAATGGTGAGCATATTCAGCGAAGGTGGGCAGTCGATCACCACGTAATCATATTTGTCTTTTACTTCGGCAAGGGCTTCTTTTAATTTGTATTCAGAATTGTCACATTGAAGTAGGGCGATTTCTGCAGCGATTAAATCCATGTTAGAAGGCAGCACATCGATTTCAACACCAGGGGCGTGTACGGTTGCCTCGCCAATACTGCATTCGTCTAACAGTAATTCACAAACTGAATTTTTCAAGGCGTATTTATCAACACCACAGCCCATTGTGGCGTTGCCTTGTGGGTCGATATCAATCAGTAGTACGCGTTTATTAATGGCCTTTAAGGCTGCGCTCAAATTGACAGCCGTGGTGGTTTTACCCACACCGCCTTTTTGATTTGCAACTGAAAGAACAACTGCCATGCGTTACTTGCCCAAAATAGTTAAGGCTTTTAGAAGGTTAGTGGCCTCATGCACAAAGTAATCTTTTTTAAGATTTTTGATGACTTGTTTGGCGACTTCAGATTTTTTGTCTTCCTGTGCTGTGATAATTTCTTCAGCCGATAATTTTGAAGGATCTTCAACTTCTAGATGTCCATTTAAGTCACTTTCCTTGGTATCTCCAAGCACACTTTTTTCTTTTTCTTTTTCCAAGCTGATGTTTTTAAGTTCAATATCGGGCACAATGCCTTTGGCTTGAATAGAGCGGCCATTTGGCGTGTAATAACGCGCCGTGGTTACTTTGAGTCCATAACCTTCGTCGAGTTCAATGATGGTTTGCACAGAGCCTTTACCAAAGGAAGTACTGCCCATAACAATCGCGCGCTTATGATCTTGTAATGCGCCAGCAACAATTTCTGAGGCGGAGGCTGAGCCTTCGTTAATCAGCACCACAATCGGTGAGCCGAGCATAACGTCCCCAGGCTCGGTTTTAAATTTCAGATTCGAGCTGGGAATACGGCCCTCGGTATAAACCACCAAACCTTTTTTATCAATAAATAAATTTGCTATATCAACGGCACCTTCCAGCACGCCACCCGGATTATTTCTTAAATCAAGAACAAGGGATTCTAAGTAGCCGTCATTTTCTTCAACCAGGTCATCTAGCGTTGCTTTTAATAAATTAGCACTTGGATTTTGAAAACTAGAAATACGAATATAGCCAATGTCTTTTTCTAATAAATAACCTTTGACTGAAGTAATGGTAATAATTTCACGGGTGATGTCGACAACAAATGGTTTTTTATCTTTACGCACAATGGTAATTTGAATATCGGTGCCAGGTTTGCCACGCATCAGCTCAACACCATCTTCTAGTGTCATATCGCGCACAGGTTTGTCACCAATCTTTACAATCAAATCACCCGCCTGAATGCCTGCTCGATAAGCGGGCGTATCATCGATGGGAGAGATGACTTGAATGGCATCATCTTTCATATCAATCACAATACCCAGGCCGCCAAATTTACCTGAAGCGCTTTCAATTAGGACTTTCTGCTCTTTAGGCTTAAGGTAGTTGGAATGAGGGTCTAAGCCAGTAACCATGCCTTTAATCGCATCTTCAAACAATTCCTTGTTTGTCACTTCGTCAACATACAGTTGCTTAATGTTGCTAAATACTTTGGTGAAGGATTCTAAATCTTGAAAAAAGGCTTCCAGTCTTTGCTTTTCGTCATTGGTTTGAGCGTGGACTGGGGCGGTGATAAAGAAGGCGTAAAAAGACACTAAAAATAACGAGTGCTTAAAAAAATTAAAGAAAGTCATAATATAATTGTTTACTAATAAGAAGTTTAAATATAATACTCTGAAATAGTCGTGGTTTATTTTGGATTTTACTTAGTTTTATTTGTAGGTTATGGAGAAAAAATGAAAAGATTGAATGTGGTTTTATTGGCATTAAGTGTATTAATGTCGCCAGCGGTGTTTGCAAATGAAGCAGAAGCGCCAGCAAAGGCAGCACAAACAACTGAACAAGACCCTGTTCAAGTTATTCAATCAACCATTGTTAAGCTTAATCAATTAACAACTACATCAAGTTATTCGCCACAAATGGTTAACTTTTTAGTTAATTCAGAAATTGCCCCATTGTTTGATTTTGATTATATTGCCGATGAAGTGTTATTGGCTGCCCATGTTAATTTAAGCGAAGATGAAGTTAAGTATTTTTCAAATAAATTAAAGAACAATATTATTACAACTTTATTGACCAAGCTGGCTCAAGGTAATGCCACTTCATTTAATTTTATTTCTGCAAGACCAGTCATTGGTGGCAACATTGTTGTTAATCTTAAAGTTAACGGTTATTCTCGGTTTGGCTTCTACATTGATTTATCATTCCATAAGAGTGCAGATAAAAAATGGCAAATTTTTGATGTAGCGCTTAATCGTGACAGCCTGGTTAATTATTACCAAAGAATGGTTATGATTAAAGCAAAAAGATATGGTGTTTATGGCATGCTAGGTAGAATTTAATTAACACAAAGGTATAAATAAGGAACCGACAATGAGTGAAATGACACTTTTAGAAAGAGAAGAAGATATTGAAAAGGCGACTAAAGCCTTAAAAGCGATGGCACATCCGCTGCGTTTAAAAATCTTGTGCGTGCTAAAAAATGACGAACTGCCTGTTTTAGAAATTGTTAGGCAAGTAGGGTCTTCGCAATCCAACATTTCACAACACATTGACATTCTTAGAACCAAAGATATTGTCGAGTCTCGGCGTGATGGCAATAAGATTTTATGTAAAGTTAAAGATACAAAAATTCTTAAATTAGTGGCCAACATGCAAGAAGTATTTTGCAATAACGACGACTGATTAACACTGCATGCTTTAGGCTTTCGTATGAAATATGCGCTCGTAGCTCAGCTGGATAGAGTGTTGGCCTCCGAAGCCAAATGTCGGGT
>DQNX01000123.1 GCA_015658965.1 Gammaproteobacteria bacterium | reverse complement strand
ACGCTTGATGGGCCCGTGGCTCAATTGGATAGAGTACTCGGCTACGAACCGAGCGGTTACTGGTTCGACTCCAGTCGGGCCCACCATCAAATTCATACCATGAAAACGGTTTCTGCTAGAATGCCCACATGATGACAATCCCTAACCTGATCACCCTTTCTAGAATTTTCTTAATTCCAGTTTTTGTCGCCCTTTATTATTTCCAACCGGCCTATACTGAAATGCCAATTTTTACTTGGATCAATTTTTCTCTAACCGGTGCTTACGCTTTTATCAGTACCACTGATTATCTTGATGGCTACTTAGCCAGAAAGCTCAACATGACTTCACAGCTGGGTGCTTTTTTAGACCCAGTCGCTGATAAGCTCATGGTTTCTACCGCGCTCATCATGCTGGTTGATTTTTATCCATCAGATACCCATTGGTATATTACCATTGCTGCACTGATTATTATTTCTCGCGAGATTCTAGTCTCTGCTTTAAGAGAGTGGATGGGTACTATTGGTCAGCGATCAACGGTTAATGTCTCCCTTATCGGCAAGGTAAAAACCTTTGTACAGATCTTTGCGATTTTGTTCTTACTCTATCAACAGCCATTCTTTGGCCTGCCAAGTTTTGAGATTGGTGTAACTTTATTACTGGCTGCAACCTTACTGACTTTGTACTCAGGGTTTATTTATTTGAAAGAAGGTGTAAAAACATTTGACTCTTAGCGAAAAAACACTATAATTTGCCAACTATGCGGGAATAGCTCAGCTGGTAGAGCATCACGTTGCCAACGTGAATGTCGCGAGTTCGAATCTCGTTTCCCGCTCCAAATTTTTAAATAGGCCTGTTTTTATCAGGTCTTTTTTTAATGAGCCCTTTGCACACAGCCTTGGCCGGATAGCAAATCGGCTTTGCAGTGGATTGCAAATCCATCTAGACCAGTTCGATTCTGGTTCCGGCCTCCATACACAAAAAAGCCCGATTTTTTTTATCGGGCTTTTTTTACATTCATTTTTAGAGCGTGACTATTTCAACGCCTTAAGGCGTAAACGCAATGCATTAAGCTTGATAAAGCCAGCGGCATCTTTTTGATCATAAGCGCCTTCATCGTCTTCAAAGGTGGCAATTTTCTCGCTAAAGAGTGAATCGTCAGATTGGCGTCCAACCACGGTAATACCGCCTTTATAGAGCTTAAGACGTACGGTGCCGTTGACCGTTGTTTGGGTTTGATCGATAGCGGCTTGTAGCATTTCACGCTCGGGGGCAAACCAAAAGCCGTTGTAAATCATTTCGGCATATCTTGGCATTAGCTCATCTTTAAGGTGTGCTGCTGCGCGATCAAGCGTTAGGCTTTCCATGGCGCGGTGAGCCTTGAGCATTACCGTGCCTGCTGGGGTTTCATAACAGCCGCGTGATTTCATGCCGACAAAGCGATTTTCGACAATGTCATCACGACCAATGCCGTGCGCACCAGCGCGCTGATTTAATACTTCCATCACGGTTGCCGGGCTCATGGCTTCGCCATCAATGGCAATGATATCGCCTTTTTCGTAGGTGATTTCAATGTACTCGGCTTTATCGGGGGCATTTTCAGGAGATACGGTCCAGCGCCACATATCGTCTTCTGGCTCTGCCCATGGGTCTTCTAAAATATCACCTTCATAAGAAATGTGCAATAAATTTGCGTCCATCGAGTAAGGCGATTTTTTATCTTGTTTTTGATAATCAATTTCAATGCTGTGTTTTTCTGCATACGCCATCAGGCTTTCACGAGAAGATAATTCCCACTCACGCCAAGGCGCGATTATTTGAATATTGGCATCGAGTGCATAAGCGCTAAGCTCAAAACGCACTTGGTCGTTGCCCTTGCCCGTGGCGCCGTGACTAATGGCATCTGCGCCTACTTCATGAGCGATTTCAACCAATCTTTTAGAGATTAGCGGACGCGCAATGGAAGTGCCAAGTAAATATTCGCCTTCATAAATCGCATTCGCGCGAAACATTGGAAAAACAAAATCACGGGCAAACTCTTCGCGTAAATCTTCAATATAAATTTCTTTAACACCAGCCGCTTTAGCCTTGGCGCGTGCTGGCTCGACTTCTTCACCTTGACCAATGTCAGCTGTAAATGTAACCACTTCACACTGGTAAGTGTCTTGCAGCCATTTAACAATAATGCTTGTGTCTAATCCACCTGAATAGGCGAGTACTACTTTATTCATTATCCTTTCCTTTTCCCTCTTGAAGGGTATTTTGTCCAAATTCAAATATTTTTGTCAGTAGTACTTGATTGTATTGATTTAACACTTCAACCGTCCACTGCCCTGTCCATGTGTGCCAAAGGTTTTTACTCGACCATACACGCCAACGTTCTCCTTTAATATCAAAGCTGATTTCAGCCTTAATCTTATCTTTGTAGATCCAACGATGTGTAATCTTATCACCGGTTAAATGGCGGATATTGGTAAAGAAGTAGATTTTACCTAAAGATTCATCAGCTTCTGTCACTATCTCTATGGGCGTCCTATGTTCTACTGATTTAGCAAATACAGCTTGTGATATGTTCTCGTGTGGCCACTGTGCTAGTGCACTTTTAACTAGTAATAGCAATAGTAATGCTGTAATTTTTATCATCAATCCACCCAAGTAATCACATGTTTATAGATATCTTCTTCATCCACTTCATCGTCTCTAAAGGTGCGACCACGAACCGAAATACCCGCTAAATGTACAGAGTTTGGATCTCCACTAATTAGTGGGTGCCAATCAAATAACTCTTTGCCTTCAGATAATAGCCGATAAGCACAAGTCTTAGGCAGCCAATTAAATTTATCACCCCAGTCGGGGTAAATGGTTAAACAATCTGGCACCAGAGATTGGCGTGTTTCGTAGTGTGGACATTGGCAAGTTTCTTCATCCAAATAACGACAAGCCACATCGGTGAAGTAAATCTCATTGGTGTCTTCGTCTTCGAGTTTGTGCAAACAACAGCGCCCACAGCCATCACAAAGCGATTCCCACTGATTTCGATTCATTTGTTTAAGTGTATGTGTTTGCCAAAAATTTGACGTTTTCTGATTATCTTGCATTTGTATTATTGAAAAGTAGAGATTAAATGTACTAAGATTTGTTGGCCTTCTTGGTTGCCTTGACGCGCTGAGGTGCTGGCCCAAAAATAAGCTGACTGATAGTCAGGCTCGACACCAACACCATTAATATACATTATTGCTAAAGAGTTTTGAGATTGTGTTAATCCCTGATTAGCAGCCTCTTGCATCAACATAAAGGCCTTTCTGTTATCTTTAGGTACCAAGGCGCCGATACTAAATAATGTACTTAAATTATGTTGGGCGATCGGATTGCCCTGTTTGGCGCTGATCACGAGTTTTTCAACATTACTCATGACCTTGGCATTGTTTGCCAATGAACGCGCAATCTGGTCTTTGTTGGGATTGGAGATTGGCACTTCCTCTAAAAAAATAGGCTTATTAGGGTCAACACCCTCCAATGGCGGTACCAACGCAGACTCAATTTGTGATATTTCTAAATCTACATCATTCGACTCAAGTACCTCGGTATTGTCGCTATTGGCTTTTTCTTCGGGAGCCCTATCTACCATTAATTTAACTTCGGCTAATAATAATTTTGCAGGTGTGTAGTTTTGCTTGGCAGCAAGTGCCAGCCATTTGAATGCATCTCGAAACAATTGTTTTTTCTGGTAAAGACGGCCTAGTTGGAATTGAGCAATAGAATATCCACCCTCTGATGCTCTGTGTAAGTAAACCTTGGCCAAGGTTTTGTCTTGGCTAACAATCTCGCCTTGATTGTAAATTTTGTATAGCTGATACTGCGCTAATGCGTGGTCTTGTACCGATAAATTCAGCAACATTGAAAGCGCTTTTT
>DQNX01000085.1 GCA_015658965.1 Gammaproteobacteria bacterium | reverse complement strand
TTGCGTTTGTTTAAACAAATGATTTAACAAGCCGTACTTTTCAAGTTGCTCATAAACCTTAAATGAGTATTCATTATGAAACAACTTAATGCACTCCTCATATAAACGTGCTGGCGAAATATTACCGAGTAATGGAGCTTGATTCAAAATACATTCTTTTATTTCATCACTCAGCTCTGCGCCTAATTTTTCTGAAAATCGAACCGCTCTAATCATGCGCACAGGATCTTCAGAAAATCGTAATTTAGCCTTGCCAATAACATGAATTTCTTTGGATTCAAGGTCTTTTAAACCCCCAACATAATCAATCACTTCCTGTTTGTTAATGTCATAATACAGTGCGTTAATATTAAAATCTCGACGCACAACATCGTCTTCAAGATTGCCATAGCAATTATCACGCACAATCACACCGCTCTTTGCTGTTTGCACTTGACCCGATCGAAAAGTGGCCACTTCAATAAATTTACGCGCAGAAAACAGCACGTGTACCAAGCGAAAACGTCGCCCAATTAAACGCGAACGTTTGAACAGTTTGTGTACTTGCTCTGGTTTGGCGTTGGTTGCCACGTCAAAATCTTTAGGCTCTAAGCCGAGCAACAAGTCTCGAACACAGCCACCGACCAAATACACCTCGAACCCGGCCTTATGGATAGTATTAACCACCTTTAGCGCATCTTTGTCTAGAAATTTTTTGTCAAATTTAACGCTTTGACGAATAGGTTTCATATAAGGCTTTATAGGTGTTGTAAGTCAACAACAGGTTTGGGCGTCCAATCACTGCGCTGATGTTCAGCAACAATGGTGGTATATACACCACCACGTACGTTAAAAATTGCTTTAAGGCGCATGAAGCGTGGACGGGTAGCTAAAACTAAATCATCTAATATTTGATTGGTTACTGCCTCATGAAAAGCCCCTTCATCTCGAAATGACCAAATATACATTTTTAGAGATTTAAGCTCAATACAGGCTTTATCAGCAATATATTCTAAATGCAATGTGGCAAAATCAGGCTGACCTGTCTTTGGGCACAAACAAGTAAACTCCGGCACATCGATTTGAATAACATAATCACGATCGGCGTTAGGGTTGTCAAAAATTTCTAAATCTTTACTGGGTTTACTTGGCATTAGCTGTGTCCTTGTGTGAAAATTTACCGACCATTTTATCAAGATAATGGGTGAACTTTCCATGTCTGTAAAAATAGAAGATAAAAATAAATAAGAGCATCGATACATGTACCCACCACAATCCTACAATCGGTACTGAATCACCTTGCTCTAAGGTAGATTTGGCAATTAACAAAGCGTTGTTATACAGAATAAAGATAACCACGCCAATCAACACGCCTAAATTCTTACCACCTCTGGGTGAAGCCTTTCCAAGCAGAACGCCTAAAGCTGACAGGATTAATACACTTAAGGGTTGTGATAAACGCCATTGTAACTCAGCAGCCTCTTTAAGGCCATCAGAACGCAGCAAATCTATTGTCCCCTGCCCCTCAACCTTGCTGTAACTACTGCTGGACTTTTGCACCTCGCCATCAATGATTTGTAAATCATACAAATCAAAATTGAGAATTTTTTTATTGGCGTCACCGGGAAAACCGTGATAACGAGTGCCCTCTGTAAGGCGTAAATAGGCGCTATTGGTCGCTGCATCCGTATATTTTTGCGCTTGTTTGGCTAGTGTAATAACAGGCTCTCCACCGACCAAAGCATAGATAAATACCTCCTCCATCGCTTGATTACCATCTTGATTACTGTCTTTAACTTTAGAGGCATAAAAAACAATCTCACCGTCTTTAAACTCTTGAAACTCACCTTGTTTAATAAATGAAAATTCTGAGGCATTCTCAGTACGATCCATAATCATACTTCTTTGTTGTTTAGACCAAGGTACTGCGACTGTGGTTAAAAACAAAATAAAGACAAAAACGGTCATCACAATGGGCTGAATAAACACCACAAAATGTTTATCACCCAAGCCTAGAGAGTTCATAACAATTGCTTCGGAAGTTTTATACAATTTACTGACCGATAAGATAATCGCCAAAAATAGGGATAAGGATAAAATTAGAGGAACATCTCTGATCATTTTAAAACCAATCAATGGAAGTAAATCCACGATAGGAATACCCTGCTTGAGGCTTTCTTTAATCACTAAAACCAGTTGGTTGCCAAACACAACCAAACCAATCACAATAAACACTGCTGCCAACAATATCAACACATTGCGCATTAAATATTTGGCAATAATCGTATTGATTAAGCTAAAAGTTTGTTTAAAAACTGAGGTCGACTTCATGGCTTATAAGGAAAAAGCTTATTTTGATAGTTATTTATAATTATACGAGACCTTAGTGCAATTATGCAAAGGTCTCAAATCCTAATTCAAAGATGTGGTAATAATATTTTTTTTGATACGGATTCTTTTTAATACCTCCTTGAGAGGTGCAAGGCTCGTATCATTAGTCATTATTTCTTTTGTGACATTGACGAGAAGAATTCGTCATTGGTTTTGGTAAGCTTTAATCGATCGATTAAGAACTCGGCCGTTTCCATGGTATCCATCGGATGTAGGATCTTACGTAAGATCCACATCTTCTGTAATTCTTTTTCGTCAGTAATTAACTCTTCACGACGCGTACCTGAGGCATTAATATTAATCGCTGGGAAGATTCGCTTCTCGCTCAAGCGCTTTTCAAGGTGCAATTCCATATTGCCCGTACCCTTAAATTCTTGATAAATGACTTCGTCCATTTTTGAGCCTGTATCAACCAGAGCAGTAGCAATAATGGTAATACTACCGCCATTTTCAATATTTCTTGCCGCACCAAAAAAGCGCTTAGGTCGTTGCAATGCATTGGCATCCACACCACCGGTTAATACCTTTCCAGAAGAAGGTGCAACCGTGTTGTAAGCTCGGGCTAAACGCGTAATAGAATCGAGCAAAATAATAACATCTTTACCTTGTTCCGCACGTCTTTTAGCTTTTTGAATAACCATTTCAGCAACCTGAACATGGCGCTTTGCTGGCTCATCAAAGGTTGAGGCAATCACCTCTCCACGCACCGTTCTTGCCATTTCTGTTACTTCCTCAGGGCGCTCATCAATCAGCAATACAATGAGTTCACAATCGGGGTGATTGCGCGAAATAGAGGAAGCAATATTTTGCATGATCATGGTCTTACCCGCTTTTGGTGGCGCGACCAACAAACCTCTCTGACCCTTGCCAAATGGCGCAACTAAATCGATCACACGTGCCGTAATATCTTCAGTACCACCGTTACCAATTTCTAGTTTAAGGCGCTCATCTGGATGAATCGGTGTGAGCGAAGCAAAGGGTACGCGATTTCTAATATTTTCTGGGTTTTCACCATTGACTTCAGATACTTGCACTAAGGCAAAATATTTTTCACCTTTTTTTGGTGCGCGAATTTTTCCTGAAACCAAGTCACCTATCGATAAATTGAAGCGTCTAATTTGATTAGGGGAGATATAAATATCATCAGCACCTGAGGTATAAGAATCATTACTCGATCTTAAAAATCCATAACCATCTTGCAAAACATCCAGCACACCGTCACCAACCACTTCTTCATTATTAGCCGCTTTGGCTTTTAAAATTGCAAAAATAAGTGTTTGTTTTTTAGCACGAGAGATATTTTCGATGCCTAAAGATTGTGCCAGTTCTAATAATTCGTCAGGTGTGGAGCGTTTGAGTTCAGACAGTTTCATGAATTTTCCAATGAATACAAAGGGAGAAAGTGTCAGTCAGATTGACCAACATGGATGCGCTAATGCGCGATAAAAAATGTTATAAAAAAAATTAGCCATAACGACCAATCGTCTAAGTTAAATACTTGCGTCAATAAAAGCGCTTAATTCCGCTTTACTTAATGCGCCCATTTTGGTCGCTTCAACCGCACCATCTTTAATAATTAACATGGTCGGAATACCGCGAACACCGTATTTTGGTGGTGTTTGATCGTTTTCATCAACATTGATTTTAGCAATGACAATTTTGCCATCGTATTCATCGGCAATTTCATCTAGTACTGGTGCTAACGCTTTACAAGGTCCACACCAAGGCGCCCAAAAATCTACTAAAACCGCTAGTGATGAATTGATAACGTCCGCTTCAAATGAGCTATCCGTTACTATTTTAATTTTATCGTTCATATGTTTGTGTAATGTTTGTCTGAAAGGAATAAATCACAGCAAGAAGAGCTGTTGTTAGGCAGATTATATCGACATTTTAGTTTGTATGCTGTTTTTTTACAATTTTTCTTCAAGTGCTTGTTTTAATTGTTTTAATTCTGCTGTATTCAGTGGCTGTTCTTTTGCATTACTAACAAAGAAAATATCTTCCACGCGCTCACCCATACTGGAAATCCTAGCATTAACTAAGTGGATATCAAGCTGATAAAAAACATAAGCAATATTAGACAACAAGCCTTGCTTGTCAATTGTATTAATATCCACTTGAGTTAAGTTCCATTTTTTACTATGAGAAAAATTGATTTTCATTTTGTGGTCAAAATGACGATGGGTTGATTTATTACCCGCCTCTCTCACACCCAGGATCTTTTCACAAAGCTCGTCTTCTATTATTTGACTGATATTAATTTGCTCTAGAACATCATCTTGTAAAACACTCAGCGTGTTGTAAGTCATGCTGTCTTTCGTGGTTAAGATTTTTGCATCAACAATATCTAAGCCTAAATTCTCAATAATACTAACCAGCTTGAAAAATAAGCCTTTTGAGTCGTTGCCATATACAAAAATATCTACCACATTGTATTCAGACAAGCGTGACACCACTCTAACTTTCTTGTCAGTTGGCTTCATCACTAACCACAAGTGCCACAAAATATCTTCCAGCTCGTAGCGCAAGAAATAATCCTTAGGCAGTGTCGAAAATATTTGTTCAACCTGCTCAAGGGGGTAACCCTGCTGTTCCATTTCATTAAGAGCCGAGTGTTGTACCTGCTTAATCTTCTTAGCCATACTCAATGGCTTGACTGTCTCACTCAATAAATGCTCTTTGGTTTTATAAAACAGTTTCTTCAAGAGCGAATCTTTCCAGTCATTCCATAGACCGGCTTTAGTAGCACGAATATCTGCCACTGTTAACAAGTATAAAAACTCTAAAAACTGCACTGAACCGACCATCTTAGCGAACCGATCAATGACTTCAAAATCATCCAAATCTTGTTTTTGTGCTGTTTGTGACATGAGCAGATGTTGTTCAACCAGGCCTACTACCAGCACTGAATCCCTTGATTTTAACTGATGATGTTTGCAAAAAACCTGGGCATCTTGCGCGCCCAAACTGGCATGATTACCACCACGACCTTTAGCAATATCATGGAACAGTCCTGCCAATAATAATAATTCTGGCTTGGCAATGGTTTTAGCAATCTCACTGCACAGGTCAAACTCTTTGGAAAATTCAGCCACAAAAAAACGTCTTAAATTACGAATCACAAATAATGTGTGCTGATCTACCGTATAAGTATGAAATAAGTCGTATTGCATCAAGCCCGTAATCTGCCCAAATGCTGGAATGTAGTGCTCTAAAATTCCGTAACGATTCATCAGCTTTAAGGCTTTATTAACACCGCGTTTTTGCTGCAACAACTCAATAAACAGACGATTATTTTGGCGCCT
>DQNX01000135.1 GCA_015658965.1 Gammaproteobacteria bacterium | reverse complement strand
TTTTGTTGTCCGTGAATGATTTTCCCTGAGATTGAGAATTCGCGCCCCAACATTTGTGCGGCCAAGTCCAAGTCACCCTGAGCGAGCAGTATGCGCATTTACTGATACCGCGTATGACCAATACTTATATGCTGCCGGGCAAACAGACACATGATGAAATTATTGCCTCTGTCAAAAATGGCCTTTATGCCGTCAATTTTGGCGGTGGTCAGGTTGATATTACTTCGGGTAAATTTGTTTTTTCTGTGTCAGAAGGTTATTTGATAGAAAATGGAAAAGTTACTAGGCCCGTAAAAGGAGCAACCCTGATTGGTTCTGGTCCAGATGTGATGCAGAAGATTTCTATGGTGGGTGATAATTTAGAGCTTGATGACGGTGTGGGCACTTGTGGCAAAGAAGGCCAGTCGGTTCCTGTTGGCGTCGGCCAGCCAACACTTAAAATTGATGAGATTACCGTAGGCGGTACGCAAACAGGTTAAACCCAATAGAGCCTGGAGTTTTTTTTGTTGTTATTGCGTTTCCTTCAATAAATCAAAAACTTCATTTCTGTTATCGAAGACAAGCAGTAAAAGCAGGTCCTCTTGCTCTGCCCATTCCAAGGCGAGTTCTGTTCCCTTAATTGAGTCTTTAACAATGCTGAGCTGTTCTGTTTGCATGCCTTGTTGTAGCGCAAATTTGTGTATAAGGTCTGGCACTTCACCTAGTTTTCTACCGCGTAAATAATACTCTGATTCACAGATAATGAGCTGATCTGGTTCTGCCAGCATGGCGGCCTTAACAAAACATTCTATGTCTTCGTTGCTACGGTCACCTGGTTGGCCGAGCATGATAAGTCGACGTTTTGCCTGGATATTTTTTATGGTTTGTGACATTAAGCGCAAGCCATGACTGTTATGTGCGAAATCGACAATTACTTTATACCCATCTCGTTTAAACAGGTTGCCTCTACCCGGATTCTCTTCAGCTGAGTTACTGAATTGGTTGAGGCCAGTCGCGATGTCTGTTTTGTTAAAGCCCATAGAAAAGCTTAATGCAACAACGGCGAGCACATTGTGAATGTTGTGTTTAGCGGCTCCGTTTAGAGTGATCGGAACATCATTAATGTGAATGACTTCTTGTTTATTGCCTGCTGATTGGTAATAAATGGTCTCGTCTTCAACATAACAGGCACTACCATTATTTTTTAAATGCTGCTGAATGACGGGGTTATCGACGTACCAGGAAAACCATAAAATAGTATTGTCTAATGTTTTTGCAAAACTAACACAGCCTGCATCATCAGCATTAAGAATTAGGTTTTGTTGTTTGTTAATGGCTTGCCGGACAATAAACTTAGTCTCAACCATGTCGCTTAAACTGTTGATGCCATACTGTCCTAAATGGTCTTCTTCTACATTGGTAATGAGCACAGTTGATGCCTGGTTAATGCCTATGCCACGTCGTAATAGGCCGCCACGTGCCACTTCTAAAAAGGCGATTTCTGTTTTTGGGTGGCGCAGCAAAGTGCGTGCGCCACCGGGGCCTGAAAAATCCCCGCTATCGAGTATTTCTTTGCCGACACGAATGTAGTCGGTAGTGGTGATGCCGCAGATTTTATTTGCGGCTTCTGCAACAGAGCTAGCAAGCCTTACTGTGGTCGATTTACCATTGGTGCCAGTGATCAGAGCCACCGGAATATCTTTAACTGCTTGCCAGTTTATCTGTTCAATGTCGGGTAGATCATCAACGGGGTAAATTTGGCAAGTTGCGCCGTAGCCAATGGATACATAATCGTCGTCGCTTAAAAAAACTACATTATGGTTTTTTGCTTGTTGTTGAATGGCGATCAGTTTGGGATTTTTCTCGTCTTCAATTAACGCTTTGAGTCTTTGGATAAGCTCAATTAATTCCGTGTAAAAATCTTCACTATGTATTTGCAACATTTCATTGCAGGTTAACTGCCAGGCCGCTTCATTGATTTCTGTGGCGGCATACAAGCAATCAATGGGTGCAGTGATTACTAAACTTGCGCCATCTTGATAGAAGCGATGAAGACGTTTTTGTTTGTGCCAGTAAATGCGTTCAAATAGTTGTTTGGCGTGTTTTTCCCATGCTTGTGTGACTACAACGGCATCTATGTTTTTTATTCGGACATCTATGATCGCGCCACTAATATCACCAAATAGATTAGGCCCTGTGAGTCTTCTTGAATCCTCAAGAGACAATATTATGTCAGTCACTTTCTTCAGCGCGAGCTAGGCGAACACCTTTTTCATCCTTAATGAGCGACATAGACTCAAGAAATGCTTTTTCATCTTCATTTAAAATAACATTTGAATTTGCTGTTTCAGTTGGGCTGCCCGTTTGACTCGGTTTTTGATTTTCTTTGTTGAAGTGAGTAATTTGTTTCCAGCAGCGAGTAATATTGTCACCAAAAATAAGCAGTAAGTCGCCTTCTTCGGCTGTTCTTAAGGCGCTATCTATTGCTTCGTATTCATCAGCGACAATTAATGTTTTATCTTCCGCGACGCCTGATTCAATGAGTTGTTTTTGTAAAATAAGTGGCACTTCACGATCATCTCGTCCACGACGATTATCGTCGGCTTTTAAAATATAGAAATCAAAATGCCCGACGGCTTCTTTGGCTACATCTTTTAAGTCTTCATCGCGTCTGTCGCCCGGTGCGGCAAGCACGCATATCTTTTTCCCGGAGACTTCAAAACGGTCGATGGTCTGACAGACCATATGGATGGCGGCTGGGTTATGTCCGTAATCTAAAATAACTTTGAATGGATGTCCGTCATATTGATTCATACGGCCCGGTGCTTGGAAGAAGGTCGAGTCAAAAGTGCGCAGCCCATGTCGAATTTGGTCTAACTCTTTATCCAAAGCGTAACTAAGTGCTGCAGCAAACATCGCATTTTGTACATTGTGTACAGCTTTGCCTTCAATGGTTGCTGGAATGAGATGCGTCCATAAAAGTGGTATGTGGCTGTTGTTGTCGTAAATAGTGATCATGTCACCATTGATGCCTTGCTCCAGTACCAACGCCATGCCACCACGATTGATGTGCTCTTTGACTAAGGCGTGGCGTGGATTCATGGTGACGTAACAAAGTTTTTTTGCTTTGGTGTAATCGGCCATTTGTAGGCAGAGATGATCATCGGCATTCAAAACGGCAACATCTTCAGCGACTTCAACAACAACGCGTTTGGCTTCCGCCAATTGCTCTAAGGTATTAATGCCTTTAAGACCGAGATGGTCAGAACTGATGTTGAGACATGCCGATACATTGGTGGATTGATAGCCTAAACCTGAGCGCACGATGCCACCACGTGCTGTTTCCAAAACGGCAATATCAACCGTTGGGTCTCTAAGTACGATATGTGCAGCTTTGGGCCCTGTCATATCGCCTTTAACTGTAAGGTGGCCATCAATATAGACACCCTCTGTTGACGTGTTGCCAACAATATGTCCTGCTGTTTTTAAAATATGCGCGAGCATTCTTGCGGTTGTTGTCTTTCCATTGGTGCCGGTAATCGCAGCAATAGGAATGCTACTTGGTGTTCCGACTGGGAACAGCATGTCCATGACTTTTCCCGCGACATCACGAGGTTGTCCTTCTGAAGGGGCGACATGCATTCTAAAGCCCGGCGCGGCATTAACTTCAACGATAGCTCCACCAATGTCTTTGTACGATTGAGTAATGTCTTCACTAAGAAAATCAACGCCGCCGACATCTAGACCAACGGCCATGACAGCGCGAACGGCCATAGCGCGATTATCGGGGTGGACATCATCAGTGACATCTATGGCGGTACCACCGGTGGATAAATTGGCCGTTGAGCGTAAATAAAATATTTCACCTTTAGCTAATACGGTGTCGGCTGTGTAGCCCGCTTGCTCAATGAGTAAATTCGCCTGGCGGTCTAATTCCAATTGCGTTAAAACTTTTTCATGGCCGACGCCGCGTCTTGGGTCTTCATTAACAATGCCTACCAGTTGTGCAATGCTATGTTTGTTGTCACCGATGACATGCCCGGGAACGCGTTTAGCCACGGCGACTAGTTCGCCGTTAACGACCAGCATACGGTGATCATAACCTTTGATTAAAGACTCAACCAATATGCCTTTGGATTTGCCTTTATCGCTGGCATAACGAAAAGCTTTTTCTACTTCGTTATCGGCATTAATATTTATGGTGATGCCGCGACCATGATTAGCGTCTAACGGTTTGATCACAACTGGGTAGCCCATACGCTTGGCTATTTTTACTGCTTGTTTTTCAGAGTAGACTAGTTTTTGTGATGGTAGAGGCAATCCGAGGTCGTGTAATAAGTTATGTGTGTCTTCTTTGTCACAAGAAATATCTACAGCGATGTGAGTGGTTTTTGAAGTAATGGTAGCCTGTATTCTTTGCTGGTATTTACCATGACCAAATTGCACTAAGGAATATTCATTAAGGCGTAACCAGGGGATGCCTCTTTCTTCGGCAGCTTTAACAATGGCAGCGGTTGATGGCCCTAATTCTTTGCGTTGGGCAAAACGAATAAAGTCGGTTCTTTCTTGTTCGAAATCAAAATCGTCTTCAATAAAGTCTTTTAATTGTGACTGTAAATCAGCGGGCATTAAGTCAAATAATAGGCCTCGAGCAATGCGTGCAGATTCTAAACCGACATCTCTCTGTTTATATTGAAACACCATGTTGTAGCAGCCGGCCTGTCCTTCAATGCTGCGTGTTCTGCCAAAGCTGACATCCGATCCGGCGATATTTTGTAGCTCTAAAATCGCATGCTCAAGCACATGTCCCATCCAAGTGCCGCCATCTTCTTTTAAGCGGCGAATAAAGCCGCCTTCCACACCATAAGAGCAACCGTGCCCCTGTATACCTGGTAAGGCCTCAACTAAACCATTGATAAAATCGTCACCAATTTTTGCCGACGGCCATTCTTCTAATAAACCTAAATCTATTTGCTGTCTGATGACAGGAAAATGCGCGTATTGATTCGGCCCAACATACACATTAGTGCTTAATATTTTCATCTTTCAACTGGTTCCACTGTTGATTAAGGCAATTGCCGTTCTTGTATTTATATCATACTTAGATCCCGGGCCTAGAATGTGTAACTTCATACCAATTAAGGTTATTGCATCGTGGTGTCGGGCTTTAGCCATGGAGGAGTAGGTTAACTCTGAAGGATCAACCACGGTAATAGCACCTGAGCCGACCACTTCTAAAACCCCTTGCGGTGAAATAAATGCCGCTGTGTCTTCGTCAATACCTAAACCTGAAACAAACGGGTTGTATGACAATGCGGCGAGTAACCGTCCGATGCGATCTCTTTGCTGGAAGTGTTGATCAATGATGACTTTGTTGGTTAAGCCTAAACCCGGCGCCATCACTACACCATCTTCCGTTGGTGTTGGGCCGGATTCGCCGCCCGCAATCATATGCTCGGATACAATAGCAGCGCCTGCTGATGTGCCGGCGACATGAGTGCCTTGTGCATTTAAACTGCGAATCAATTTTGCTACCGGCGTGCCACCAAGAATGGTAGATAAACGCAACTGATTACCACCGGTGATAAAAATACCTGAGGCTTCTTTTAATGAGGCAATGATGTCTTCGTTAAAACAATCTTCGCGTTCATTGATGGGTGTGTATTTTGATGTGGCGCCCATTCCCTCAAATAACTCAACATAGCGTGGACCAGTATCATCAAGCTGTGATGCGGTAGGCACGACCAAAATGTTGGCTTTTTTTCCACCACATAATTGACAAAAGCGGCGCAAAATCGTCATGTCATCGACTTTGTCTTCTGCCCCGCCGATGGGTATAACCCAGCCGCGATCGACGTTATCAATAATTGGAGCAGGACACATATTTACCTCTACAGTTTTCTTTATTCATTTTACGTTGTTCGTTAGCGTGTTTATTCAAAGCTGCCAAATGCAATGGTTTTATGATTCTTTTGATGCCACTTTCCCAATGCCATCACCGACTCAATATTATTGCCTTCATCCAATATGACTAAGTCAGCATCATTGCCGATTTTAATGCTGCCTTTATGCTGCAATTTTAATAAGCTTGCTACATTGCTGGTAAAGGCGGGCAATACATCACTTTCTGCTATGCCTTCGTCTAATAGTTCTTTGAGTGCATTACTTAAAAAATCGCTGCTGGCATAATCAAGATGTAGTAATTCCCCCTGCTTATCAAAGTAGGGTAGGCAGCCACCGCCATCCGAAGAAATAGTGAATTTTTGTTTGTCTAAATTTTTCTCGTGATACATTTTAAATGACTCGACCGCAGAATATTCATCATCGCAACCCGATGGGGGGAAAGCAGTGACATCAATGGTGATACCTTTTTTGGTTAATTCACAAGCCTGTTCAAACAATGCGGTTTTTCGATTGCAATGCGTTGGGTTGATAGCCCTAGGTGGTAGTTCTGTTTCACGCAATAATTTTTCGATAAGGTCTAGACCTCTTTCGCCATCGCCTAAGTGAAAGTGAACAATACCGGCTTTGCCCGTCATTATGCCTGCCACATGGGCATCGCCAACGATGCGTGCTATTTCATCAAAGGTAGGTTGTGACGAGCGGTGATCAGAAAGTGCCAGTTCGCCAACACCAATAATCGGTTCGATGTGAACAATATCTTTGCGCACAGAGCCCGTTAAGGTTTGTGGTGGTACGTGATAGCCACCGGTATAACACCATGCGCTTAAGCCTTCTTCACGCAAGGCATACACTTGGGCCACTAACGAAGATATGTTACGAGTAGTGTCATCGGTGCCTAGTAGGCCGATAACGGAAGTCACTCCAGCTTGTGTGAATTTACTTAATGGTAATGGCGGAACTTTGGTTTTGAAGCCAGCTTCGCCACCGCCACCGGTAATATGGGCGTGACCATCAATAAGCCCAGGAATACAACGCTTTCCCTCAAAGTCTTCATCGCTAGCTAATAGTTTTTTATCGATTTGGATTTTATCCTTGGAGATAGCAACTATTTTTCCTGCGGCCACGAGAATATTAACTAGCCCTAGTGATTCTGGGGCAAATAGATGTAGATTGTTGAGTCGATGTAGCATAGCGGCGAAAAAGTGTAGTGACGAAAAAGGAAAGTGAAATGTTATATTAGCGGGCAGAATTGTACAGAGGAATTGCCCTAGGTGTGGGTTGTTTTATTGAAGAAATGTCCTTTACATTGGCACTGGATGCGTTAGAATCCGCGCGTTTGATAGATCAATGTAGTTATTTATGTCTTTGCAATTTCGTTTTTACATCTTGTTTGTTCGTAAGTATTTCCAATATCTTTCAGCATGACTTCGGTGCTATTTAATCAGTATCGATTATTTTTATATATTTAGGAGAATTCTTAATGGCAACACAAGGCACAGTAAAATGGTTTAACGAAACTAAAGGTTATGGTTTTATTGAACGTGAAGATGGCAATGATGTATTTGTTCATTTCCGTGCAATCAGCGGTGACGGATTTAAGACTCTTGCTGAAGGGCAAGCAGTTGAGTTTGAAGTTGAAGATGGACAGAAAGGTCCTCAAGCTGTAAACGTTACAGCGCTTTAATTTAAAGCTTTAAAAAGCCCCAAATATACTCTGTAGGTTTGGGGTGTTTTTGTGGGCGCGACTTTTGATGATTACGCTTGTGCTGTTACTGGCTAAACAAGCTGGCAAATTGGCTATAACCTTCTTTCTGTAAATCACTCTCAGGTACAAAGCGTAATGCGGCAGAGTTAATGCAGTAACGTAAGCCGGTGGGCTGTGGGCCGCCAGTAAATAAATGGCCTAAGTGAGAATCGCTATTTTTGGAGCGTACTTCTGTGCGTTTGCCGAATATCGACCAATCTGCTTTTTCAGTGACATGCTCATTGATCAGAGGGCGAGTGAAACTAGGCCAGCCAGTACCAGACTTGAATTTGTCGTTAGAGCTGAATAGAGGTTCAGCTGGAAGCTGTCGTCTTAGGTTTTAAAGGGTATTAAAATAGGATTTAGCTTGCTTAGTGTCAAGCTTGATCTGTTGTTTTAATTGTTCAAAACTGTCAAATTTTTCTTCATCTCTAATTTTGTGTTTGAACAAAAACACTTCTAGTAAGA
>DQNX01000082.1 GCA_015658965.1 Gammaproteobacteria bacterium | reverse complement strand
ATCAACACAAGTGTTTAAATACCACGGTAGATGGTATTAAATATGACAATCCGATTGGTCTTTCAGCGGGCTTTGATAAAGACGGTGAACTTACTGATGCCTATCCTTTGATTGGCTTTGGTTTTGCTGAATTGGGCTCTTTTACGGCCGATGTGTGTCCGGGTAATCCGGGTGTTGGTAGACGTTTGTTTCGCTTGGTTAAATCTAAATCAATTCTAGTCTGGTATGGGCTTAATAATCAAGGCGCTGAGGCGATTGCCAAAAGACTCAAAGGTAAAAAATTTAAAATCCCAATTGGCATTAACGCTGCTAAAACTAATAATTCAGCTGTTTTTGATTTGCAAGACTCGATTGATGATTATTTAAAAACAGTCAATGCGTTTGCCGATATTGGCCATTATTATACGATTAATATTTCTTGCCCAAATACGCAAGATGGCGAGCCATTTGTTGATCAGAAAAATCTAGACACATTGCTGAGTGCGCTTGACAAGGTTAAACAAGCGTCTAAACCAGTCTATCTAAAAATGGCAGCAGACCTAACAGAAGACGAGATTAACACCCTGGTTGATACTTGCTTAAAACACAAGGTAGATGGATTGGTGCTAACCAATCTCACCAAACCATCAATGAGTGATGAATATCTCAAAGAAGAGTTAACCTTTGGTAAAGGTGCGCTTAGTGGCTTACCAGTGCAACGTATTGCAACTGAAGTGGTACGACATGTGTATCAAAGAACCCGTGGGAAGATAACCATTATCGGCGTGGGCGGGGTGTTCAATGCGAATGATGCTTATGAAAAAATCACTTCTGGCGCCAATCTGGTTGAGATGATTACCGGCATGATTTTTGAAGGCCCGCAAGTTGTTGGTGAGATTAACCGCGGTTTGGTAAAACTACTTAAAAAAGATGGATTTAATTCGATTGAAGAAGCGGTAGGCTCACGCAATCCGTTAATCTAACCATCTGATACGTTAATTTATATCTCTTTAATCAGGGCTTTGATCGCTTGAGCTGAGGCGTTAAACGCGGCTTGTTCATCAGTGCTAAAATCCAGCTCGATAATTTTTTCAATGCCATTTTTTCCAAGCACAATGGGCACACCAATGGCAATGTCGTTTTGACCGTATTCCCCTTCAAGCATACTAATACAAGGCAGTAATCTGCGTTTGTTGTGCACCATGGCTTCAACCATAATGGTAACAGCCGCACCTGGTGCATCGTAGGCGCTGGATTTTTGTTTTAGATTGAGGATTTCTGCACCGCCGCCTCGAGTGCGTTGGATAATGACATCAATGGTTTTTTGATCTAGCAAATGCTCGATAGAGATGCCACTGATGGTGGTAAATCTGGGTAGTGGCACCATGGTATCTCCATGCCCGCCCAGTACCATGGCTTGAATATCATTCACTGAATAGTTTGTTTCCATGGCGATAAAACTCGACATGCGCATTGAGTCTAGAATGCCCGCCTGACCGATGATGCGATGACGTGGCCAGCCGGTTTTTTGATTGGCGTAATAGGTGAGTACATCAACCGGATTTGACACCACAATCACATAAGCATCGGGCGCATGTTTGATCACACCGTCCATAATTTCATCAATAATCTTAAGATTGACCGCCAACACATCGGCGCGATCCATGCCGGGTTTGCGCGGTATGCCAGCGGTAATAATAACAATATTGGAGTTTTTGATTTGACCAATATCACTAGCACCAGTCAACTGTGTATCAAACTGATAAAAACTTGAAGTCTCTTGAATATCAAGCGCAACCCCTTTGGCGTATTGCTCGTCAAGATCGATCAGCATAATTTGCTGGGCTAATTTTTGAATGGCGAGCATTTGCGCGGTACTTTCACCCACTCGACCTGCCCCCACAATACTGATTTTATTAACCATGGCCTTCCTTTAAATTAATACTTATATAATAACACTCTTATCATATGGATAATATTAACCCAAAATGAGTGAAGAATTCCACAAATTAGCCCTTGAATATCATCAGGGAGAGCGTCCCGGTAAAATAGTCGTTTCTTCGCACAAAGCGCTCGACACGCATCACGATTTATCTTTGGCTTATACGCCGGGTGTGGCAGCGCCGGTTAGAGAAATTGTGAAAGACAAAAGTAAGGTTTATGATTACACCATTAAAGGCAATTTGGTGGCGGTGATTACCGACGGTTCGGCGGTATTAGGCTTGGGCAATGTTGGACCTTTGGCAGCTAAACCGGTGATGGAAGGCAAAGGCGTGTTGTTTAAACAATTTGCTGATATTGATGTCTTTAATATTGAAGTTGGCACCCAAGATGTGGAAGCGTTTATACAAACGGTTAAAAACATTTCCCCTACGTTTGGTGGTATTAATCTCGAAGATATTTCAGCGCCACGTTGTTTTGAAATTGAGCAGCGCTTAATTGAAGCGCTGGACATTCCTGTGTTTCATGACGACCAACATGGCACAGCGATTATCATTGCAGCAGGGCTTTTAAATGCACTGGAGATTCAAGGTAAAACGCCTGAAAATGCAAAACTCACTTGTTTGGGTGCCGGCGCTGCGGGCATTGCCACACTTGATTTATTGCGAAAACTGGGCTTTAAAAAATCAAACATGCTATTGGTTGATTCTAAAGGCGTAATCAGCACAACCAGAGATAATTTGAGCAAAGAAAAATTGAGCTATGCCAGTGTAACAGACAAAAAAACCTTGACAGATGCAATGGCAGATTGCGATGTGTTTGTGGGCGTGGCGGCGGCCAATTTAGTCACCCAAGCGATGGTCAAATCCATGGCAGATAATCCGATTGTGTTTGCTTTGTCGAATCCTGATCCTGAAATTTCACCGGCGGATGCCAATGCCGTGCGCGATGATTTAATTATGGCAACCGGGCGCAGCGATTACCCCAACCAAGTTAATAATGTTTTGGGCTTTCCATTCATTTTTAGAGGGGCACTTGATGCCAAGGCCGGTGAAATCAATGTTGAGATGAAAATTGCGGCGGTTCATGCACTTAAAGATTTGGCAAAATTGGATGTTCCACAAGATGTGCTAGACGCCTACCATGCTGATGCGATCAGCTTTGGCAAGGATTATATTATTCCCAAGCCGTTTGACAAAAGACTGATTGATGTCGTTCCAAAAGCAGTTTTTGACGCTGCGGTTGCAAGCGGTGTTTCTCGACTTTAAAGGCACCCATTAATCCTGCTTAATCTCAATACAAAAAAACTATCTAAATCCCCTTGTTAATCAAGAATAGTTATGGGATAATGGATGATTGTTTTTGGAGAGATTTACGAGTGGTTAAAGTATGCGGATTGTAAATCCGTCGCCCCTGGCTTCGAAGGTTCGAATCCTTCTCTCTCCACCAGGCTTAGTAAGAAAGTAGGATTTGCGGGTATCGTATATTGGTATTACCTTGGCCTTCCAAGCCAATGAGACGAGTTCGATTCTCGTTACCCGCTCCATGTGAAAGAGGTTGTGCTCACCTAGCTCAGTCGGTAGAGCACTTCCTTGGTAAGGAAGAGGTCGGCGGTTCAAATCCGCT
>DQNX01000121.1 GCA_015658965.1 Gammaproteobacteria bacterium | reverse complement strand
TAAAGTTTTTAAAATAAGGTTTATTTTTTTACTGTCCAACTCAGAAGACAGGTCGTCAATTAAAACAATGGGTTTTATTTTAAGGTTAACCAGTAATAACACTTGGGTTAGCCAAAAAATAATTGATAAAGTTTTTTGTTCTCCTCGAGATAAAAAACATTCGTTTTTACCATTTAAACTAAAGTTAATACTGGCCTTGTGAGATCCATAGTTTAAATGTTTGGTTTTTAATAAAGTGTTGATATTTTTAGATAGGTGTTGATAAATACTCTGCTCATTAACTTCGTCTATCCCTTTAGGCCAGCCCGAAGAAAACTGATAATCAAAATGTTGAAGCGGGTCGATCAGTGAGCTGAGTAAAACTGCCTGATTATCAAAAGTGGTTTGTTTGAGTTGTTGTAAATATTGAATTCTGTTTTGATTGATTTGAGCGGCAGACTTTGCCAGTTCTAAAAACCAAAAATTTAGCGCATCAGTTTGATTATTCACCAATAAGGTGTTGATATTTTTTAAGACTTTATTATAGGTTTTAAAGGCTTTAACAGAGTCTTGTTTCACGTGAAACACACCCCAATCCAAATAAGAACGTTTATTTTTAGGCGTACCATTAACAACAAAACCTTTGTCTGGCGTAATGATTTGAGTGGGTAATATTTGACTTAATTGAGAAGTATTACTAACCCTTTTTTGATTAATACTGATCGTATTTTTATTATTAGATTTTTCTAATTTAACCCTATTGTTCTCAATTTGGGCGCTTATTTGAAATTGATCACAATCAAAACCAATCACCTCTTTAATGGTTTTAGTTTTAAAAGATCGATTGTGTCCTAAATAATAAATAGCCTCTATTAAGTTGGTTTTTCCTTGTGCGTTATCAGCAATAAATAAATTAATACCTTCAGAGGGTGTTATATATTGAGCCGTTAAATTACGAAATTGATGAATAGATAGTTTATTAATAACAGCCATATAACGACCTAGGTATTAATAAATTAAATTCGCATTGGCATAACAACGTATTGATAGGTTTCATCTCCAATACTGCTTAACAAGCAAGATTGGTTTTCACCACCAGGGACCACCATGTTGATTTCATCAGTGGTGAGTTTTTCTAAAATAGAAATTAGATAATGAATATTAAAAGCGATCTCGATTTCTTTATCGAAATTTTTAATGGCAATTTGAGTTTTTGCTTGACCTCTTTCTGAATGAGAAAAAATATTAAGCTGAGAATTTTTAAAAGCCAATTTAACGCCTTTTGTTCGCTCTTCAACAAAAATAGAGGCTTGCTGTAAACTGTTTAAAAAATCTTGTCGATCAATAACAATTGTATTTTCATAGTCAGTTGGGATAACTTGCACATAATTCGGAAAATTACCATCAATTAAACGACTGATAATTGTTGTGTTGTCGCTGACTAAATAAAAATAATTTTCTGAAAGATGAATATCAACCTCTTCATGTTCATTTTTATTAAGCAGCTTGGTTAATTCTAATACCGCCTTTCTAGGCAGAATAACAGTTTTTTTAGTGTTTAAATTATTAGCTTGTTTAATTTCACCAATAGCTAAACGATGACCATCCGTTGCCACTACGGTAATTGTATCTTGGTCAACTTCAAAATACAGGCCGTTTAAATAAGCACGAATATCTTGATTACCCATTGAAAAAGAGGTATTTTCAATCAGTGCTTTTAAAGCACTGCGCTTAACGCTAATAACATCAGAGTTTTCAATTTTAGGTAACGATGGGAAGTCTTGATGATTAAAAGTATTAAGCTCAAACGAATTGTTATTGGTTTTAATATAAATCTTAGATTTTTCAATAATAAATTGAATGATGGTTTCTTCTGGTAATTTTCTAATAATATCAATCAGATCTTTTGCGTAAATAGTAAAGCTGATCTCTTCTTGTGTATTAACAGTATGTGAAGCACGTAATTCAATTTCCATATCTGTTGTTGTTAAAGTCAGTAGATTGTTTTTTATTTGAATTAATACATGTGAAAGAATGGGTAGTGTTTGTTTTTTTTCAACAACACCAATGACTGTTTGTAATGGTTCTAATAATTCCCTAACGGTTAATTGTGTGTTCATCAAAAAATCCTTTTTATTAAATAATTATTGTTATTATTAGTGCTGTATTTTTTTGTTAATAACTAATCTTTTTCTTTAAAAAACAGTTTGTTAAGTTGTTGATAGTAGTTAACTATTTTATGTAAAAACCAAGGTGTTATGTTTATAAATTTTGTTAAGTTGTTAAGTTGTTAAAGTTATTAGCAGTTGCAAGGATAACGACCTGTGTATAGTGTTTATAAGTTAGCTAATTTTAGTTTAATTAAATCGTAATCATTCTTTACTGTTGCTTCTTCTAGGCGTTTTCTTTCTATTTTATCAATACTGTGTATAACTGTGGAATGATCACGATTTCCAAAGTGTTTTCCAATGGCTGTTAAAGATAAAGAGGTGAGTTCATGGGCGATGTAAATAGCCATTTGTCTGGCTAAAACCGTGTGCTGTTTTCGACTTTTTGAGCTTAGGTCTGAAACGGTGATGGCGTAATGTTTGGCGCTTTCTTTTTGAATGTCGTTGATGTCAATATTTTTAATTTGAGGCTTGATTAGGTCACCTAATGCGCTTTCAACTACCTCTTTAGTAATAAATGAATGGTCGATTTTAGAGAAATCAACAAAGGCTTTAAGTTTGAGTAGCGCCCCCTCAAGATCCCTAACATTTGAAGTAATGTGTCCTGCAATAAACAAGGCGGTATCTTCTGTTAGGTCGATGTTAATTTTTGCATTGTGTGCTTTATTTAGTAAGATTGCAGCACGCATTTCTAATTCTGGTGGGGTTAGCTGGAGGTTTAAACCTTGAGAAAAACGGGTTTTTAAACGCTCTTCCAAGGTGCGAATATTTTTCGGTGGTTGATCACAAGTAAAAATAATTTGTTTTTTGGTGCTGAACAAGAAATTGAAAATATGAAAAAATTCTTCTTGTGATTTTTCTTTTCCTGCGATCAGATGAATGTCATCGACCAACAGTAAATCAGCGGATTGGTAATAGGTTTTAATGTCTTCAATGGTGTTATGTCGTAAGCTACTGGTGATGTTTTTAACAAAATCCATTAACGGCACATAAAGCATTTTGATGTTTGGGTTTCTTTCTTTTGCAAGGTGGCCTGCTGCCTGCATTAAGTGGGTTTTTCCAAGCCCAGACCCACCATAGATGATAAAAGGGTTGTAAGGCGATGTCTTAATGTTTTCAGCAATTTGTCGGGTGGCACCATAAGCCATTTGGTTGGCATTGCCCAGCACCAGGTTGTCAAATGTGTATTCTAAAGACAGGGGTGTGTTGTGTTGTTTTGCCACCCTAACAAGCTCCTCTGGCCGGGTGGAAACCCCGATAAAAATCTTGAGGTTTTTATTGTGTTGAGCTACAACGCTTTTAATTTTGTGTTTTAGGTGTCTGTTAATGTAGTTTTTAACCGAGGCGCTTGGCGCTAATAGCGAGAGATTGGTGTCGTCTTCAATGGCTTTTAAAGGCTGCACCCAGATACTAAAAATTGTTAAAGGTAGTGTGTCTTTTAAGGTGTTGAGGCATTTCGCCCAAGTTTTTGACATAAGTATTTAATGGTGTAATCTTGAAAAAAATGGTAATGATTTAAGTGTGCTTATCATTGTTTTTAAGTCCAAAGATTGAGTTTAATTTAAAATTAATAATGATATACTAAAGCTTTAGTTTGTGCACGGGAGTTAGTCAATGGGAACACTTGAAAAGTATTTTGAAAAGGTGTTGTGGAGCTCACGATTGATGGTTCTAGCAGCGGTCGTATCGTCGTTATTATTATCTTTGCTGTTGTTTGTTATTACCGCCATTGATGTGGTTAACTTAATTAGTCACGCAGGGGATTATGTTGGCGCAACGACTGAAGTTAAAAGAACCCTAAAAATTGAAATGGTCTCCCATACGGTCGGTGCTATTGACGGTTTTTTGCTGGCCACTATTTTATTGATTTTTGCACTGGGACTGTATGAGCTTTTTATTAGCGATATTGATGAGGCGAAAAACAGCGGTCGTTCATCTAAAGTATTAGTGATAAACTCTTTGGATGATTTGAAAGCTAAATTGGCCAAAGTTATCTTAATGATCTTGGTGGTTACTTTTTTTGAGGTTTCTCTTTCAATGACCTTTGTTGACGCCCTAGATTTGGTATATTTCTCATTCGGTATTTTAATGGTTTCTCTGGCGCTTTATTTTGGTTCAAAGTCTACACACTAAGGCTTTATAGGGTTGATTCTTAACGCTAAATAGCGTAACATTCAATCCTTTTTTATCTAGAGAATTATTATGCGTCAAACAATTATTGCTGGCAACTGGAAAATGAATTCTTCAAAAGAAGTGGTTAACACGCTGGTTATGGGTATTCTTTCAGGTATGGCAGATGTTAAATCAAAGGTTATCGTCTGTGCGCCCTTCCCTTACTTGTCTCAAGCTGAAGCATTGGCGACACACTCTCAACTGCAAATAGGCGCACAAGACCTCAACGTAAACGCTTCAGGCGCTTTCACGGGTGAAGTCAGTGCTGAGATGATTAAAGATTTTGGTGTGACTCATGTAATTGTTGGCCATTCTGAGCGTAGAAGCTTGTATGGCGAAACTGATGAAATCGTTGCTGAAAAAGTTCAGGTTGCATTAGACAATGATTTAACACCTTTATTCTGTATCGGCGAGCAATTAGAAGAAAGAGAGTCTGGTAAAACTGAAGCCGTGGTTTCTCGACAAGTCAACGCCGTCATTAACCGAGTAGGTATTGAAGCATTTAAAAACATTATTGTGGCTTATGAGCCAGTTTGGGCAATTGGCACAGGTGTTACTGCGACCCCACAGCAAGCACAAGACACACACGCCTTTATTCGTCGCTTATTAGCCGATCATGATAGCGATATCGCTCAATCAACACCAATTCTTTATGGTGGCAGCATGAGCCCTGTAAACGCAGAAGAGTTGATGGGTTGTGAAGATATTGACGGCGGCTTGATTGGTGGCGCTTCTCTTAAGGCAGAAGACTTCCTGCATATTTGTAAGGCAGGTTAATTATTATGTCATTTCAAGTTGTTTTAATTATTCACGTAATGTTAGCATTAGGCTTGGTTGCACTAATTTTGATGCAACATGGCAAAGGCGCTGATGCAGGTGCGGCTTTTGGTGCAGGCTCATCAGGCTCTGTGTTTGGTGCGCGTGGCGCAAACTCTTTTCTATATAAGCTAACTGCCAGCGTTGCTACTGGTTTCTTTTTAACCAGCTTAACGCTGGCTTATTTAGCGGCCAACGAAACAAGCACAGCAGATGAACCACAAAGTGTTATGGATACAGTGGTCATCCAGCCAGCACTGCCGGCAGATGTGCCAATGATTGACACCAAATTTAACGACATTCCCAACGAGTAAGTTCTAAACCTTATTGCCGATGTGGCGGAATTGGTAGACGCGCTACCTTGAGGGGGTAGTGAGCTACGCTCGTGCCAGTTCGACTCTGGCCATCGGCACCATATTATCCTTTGTAATACCTCCGAAACCCTAATGGTATCAACGTTTAACCGTTTGATATCATTAGAGGAGTATGCCAAAGTGTTGCACATAGAAACACCGTACCTGTACCAAGGGGGTGCCATTTATTACTACGCAAGAAGGGTTCTGAAAGACCTTCAAGACAAATATTCTACAAAGAAAATTGTAGTTAGCCTTAGAACAAAATCAAAGAGATCTGCGCTACTTAGCTCTTCCCATTTATCCTTAGAATCAGATAGTTATTGGTCTTTATTAAGAATAAAAAAGATTGCCAAGAAGTGTTTGTGGTTTTCTAATTCGGATTCCTCCAGCCTTAGTGGTATAACCATAGAAGAAGCAAAGTAATACTACCCAAATCTTAAGGGTAAAACCAAACCAAAGCTATTCCACCAAGTTGCCAACAGGAACACACAGAATGTTATTGATGAATTGGGCAATAGAGACTTGTCAGAATACACATCATTTGATGTAGGTAAATTTAGGGATGCATTATTAAAGCGAGGCCTTGCCACTAGCTCTGTACACAGGGTCTTTTCCTCTGTTAAATCTATAGTAAATCTTGCTATTAAAGAAAGAGGTATCAATAAATGTCTTTGTAAAATTACACCCTCCAACAACTCCTTCTTCTCTTAATTTATAAAAAAATACAATTCTCACTCATTTTTTATTCCTACTTTCGGGACTACTTTGAGTGCAAAATTCTAGCTTAATTCAGTACAGATGACAGCAATGCTTTCGTATAATCATTTTGTGGGTTGTTGAGTATTTCTTGCGTATTACCACTCTCTAATACCTTGCCCTGCCTCATTACAATAACTGTATCAGCAAAATAATCCACAATAGAAATATCATGGGTAATGATAATATAGCTCATGCCTTTTTCGCGCTGTAAGCGTAATAATAAATTCAAAATTTGTACTTTGACTGTGGCATCGAGCGCTGAGGTTGGCTCATCACAAATGATGACTTTAGGATTAACACTAATTGCTCGTGCAATTGACAAGCGTTGCAACTGCCCACCTGACAACTCATGTGGATAGCGGTACATCAATTCAGGATCAAGTTCCACTCCTTGTAATAATTCACCAAGATAGGTCAAATTAGCTTGGTCAGGATTCAGCACTTCTAAGCCCTCCAACAAGGTTTGAGAAATGCGCATACGTGGGTTAAAGCTCGAGTTCACATTTTGAAATACGATTTGCACTTTAGATGCATAAACTTTACGAGAATAATGTTTAATCTGCTCATTATCCATATACACACTGCCCTCGTGCAGGTCTAACTGTCGCAAAATAGATTTAGCTAATGTAGTTTTTCCTGAGCCTGATTCACCTACAATAGCAAGGTTTTGACCTTGTTTAAGAGAAAAGTTGACATTATCAACCGCCCTGACATAATCAGTTGTACGTTGGAACAGTCCCGTCTTAATCGGAAAGTAAGCTTTGACGTTATTACCTTTCATGAGTACTTCTCCGTATTGCTGGTCTCGTTTACCTTTAGGTAGAGGTATTAATAAATCTCTAGAATGTTGTTCAATGGGATTTTGAAAAAATTCAGTTTTATCTCTAGTTTCAATAATCTTACCTTGATGTATAACCGATACCTTATCAGCCATTAGTTTAACCACCGCCAAATCGTGCGTAATCAATAATATCGATAATTGCTGATTTTTTTGAAGGTTTAACAACAACTCTAACACTTGTTTTTGCGTAGTGACATCCAGTGCCGTGGTCGGTTCGTCGGCAATGAGTAATTTAGCACCGCCTGCCAAGGCACAAGCAATCATAACCCTTTGTTTTTGCCCACCAGAGATCTGATGTGGATATCTGCTGTACATATGAGCCGTGGTATCAAGATCAACCTGGTTAAATAATTCCAAGATACGTGATTTTCGCTGTTTTTTGCCTAAACTGGTATGCAATATCAAGACCTCTTCAATCTGCTCGCTAATCATCATAAGTGGGTTTAGACTTTCAGTTGGATCTTGAAAGATAAAGGCAATCTCGGATCCTCTGACATTTTCGACCTGTTGTGAATCAATCAAATCAATACCCTGATAAATAATTTTTCCACTCTTTTTCAAGTTTTTTGCCAGTAAATCAACTAAAGATAGTGCAGTTAAGCTCTTTCCAGAGCCAGACTCACCCACCAGAGCGAAGACTTCACCCCTATCAATACTAAAACTAATATTTTTGACGATTTCCTGTGATTTAGTGAAAATTGAGAGATTTTCAACAGACAGTAGTAAATTACTCATCGGTATCCTACTTGGTGCACACGATCAGCAAATAGATTGGCACTAAACACTAGAATACACGTAAAGATAAAACTTGAAGCAAGCGGCCGCCACATTACAGGATCAGTTGAGAGTTCTATTTGCATTTAAATACGCCCCTACTTAAGTCTCAGGCCATCTGCAATAAGGTGGATTCCTAGAATCAAGGTCGTAAACGCAAGGCCTGGAAATACAGAGAGCCACCAGGCTTGATGTAAAAAACTCTGAGCATTGAAGATAAGTTGCCCCCAACTCACCACATTGGGATCAGAAATTCCTAGATAACTTAAGCTAGCCTCAGTTAGTATTGCATTGTTAACGATTAGGACGGTTGTGGCTAAAATAGGTTGGATAGCATGCGGTAGAATATGGCGTGTAATAATCCAATATCTTCCGCAACCCATACAAATAGCCGAGCTCACGAAATCCCGACTTAATAGTGACAGTGTTTCAGCTCTCGTTATCCGTGCAAGCATAGTCCATGACGTTAATCCTAAAACTAGAATCAGGGTAGTGAACGAACCGCCAAAAAGTGCAACCATTAGAATTGCAATAAAAAATCTAGGTACCGATTGCACCAATTCGGT
>DQNX01000151.1 GCA_015658965.1 Gammaproteobacteria bacterium | reverse complement strand
TTTTACAGTAATAATGTTTATAATTTCATCATCTTAAATCTCGCTTCAAACTGCTTGATATTAGATAAAGGTAATATTATAACCATTTATATACAACATACAATTAATAATCATGAATTTATCTGAAATAATCGACGGACTGAACGACAACCAAAGCCAATCAGTGACTTTAGATAATACGCAAAATGCTTTAATACTGGCAGGTGCTGGTAGTGGTAAAACCCGAGTACTGATCCATCGTATTGCCTATTTAGTCACGCAAAAAAATACTCCGATTGATGCCATCCTCGCAGTCACCTTTACCAACAAAGCTGCCAAAGAAATGCGTGAACGCCTTGAGCTGTTACTAAGACGACCGATTAGAAGCATGTGGGTAGGTACCTTTCACGGATTGGCACACCGATTATTACGCGCCCACCCCATAGAGGCCAACTTAAGTACGCAATTCCAAATTCTCGATCAGCAAGATCAGTTTCGTATTGTTAAGCGTTTAATGAAAGAAAATCAGATTGATGAGTCTAAATACCCGGTTAGAAAAATTCAATGGTTTATCAATCAACAAAAAGACGAAGGCATTCGCCCGTCTGATATTGATGCCGGATACAACTATTTCGTTAAACAAAGTGTACGCGTATTTGAACTCTACGAAGCTCACTGTCAGGCGAATGAGCTGATTGATTTTGCCGAGCTATTGGTGCGTAGTTACACGCTATTAAAAAACAATGCGGAATTACTCGCGCACTATCAAAATCGCTTTGAACATATTTTGGTCGATGAGTTTCAAGACACTAACACCATTCAATATAAATGGATTAAATTACTGACATCTGGAGGTAATAAAGTCTTCTGTGTGGGTGATGATGATCAATCTATTTATGGCTGGCGTGGCGCGAAGATAGAAAATATCCAAAAATTAGAATCTGATTTTCATCCAATTCAAACCATTCGACTTGAGCAAAATTATCGATCAACCGGTAATATTCTGGCTGCATCGAATGCACTGATTGCCAATAATGCCAACCGCATGGGAAAATCTTTATGGACCAACTCTGGCAACGGCGATCTGATTGATATTTATGAAGCACGCACCGAAACGGATGAAGCTGATTTTGTCGTTAGCACCATTCAAAAGCGTATTAATGATGGCACCCTGCCCAGCGAATGCGCCATTCTTTATCGTTCCAACGCGCAATCTAGAGGCTTTGAAGAGCGACTGATCAAATACAACATTCCTTATCTGATTTACGGCGGATTGCGATTTTTTGAACGCGCTGAGATTAAAGACGCTTTGTGCTATTTACGCCTGATAGAAAGCTCGGCTGACAATGTTGCGTTTGAACGTGTGGTTAATTTTCCAACGCGGGGTATTGGCAATGCTACGATTGAAAAAATAAGAGAATTTTCTAGAGAAAATCACACCAGCCTATTTCAGGCATCCATTGCACTAACCCCTTCGTTACCCACTCGTGCAGCCAATGCGCTAACTGGATTTACCCAGTTGATTGAGCAAATGAGTGATGAAGCTAAACATTTAGACCTCAATGAAAAAGTTGCTTATTTGATTAAAGAATCGGGTTTAATCAATCATTACTCTAACGATAAAACCGACAAAGCTGGCAGTAAGAAAGAAAATCTCGAAGAGCTGATTGCAGCCGCCAAACAATACATTCATGAGCCAGATTCTGACATGAATGAAGTGGTTGGATTTATCTCGCTGGCTTCATTGGATTCAAGTGGTGATACCAATGCACCCGTTAATCAAAATGTGCAATTAATGACGATCCACTCAGCCAAAGGCCTGGAGTTCCCGCAGGTGTTCTTAACCGGCATGGAGGAGGATTTGTTTCCTTCCAGACAAAGTAAAGACGAGCCTCATCTAATGGATGAGGAAAGAAGGCTGTGCTATGTGGGCATGACCCGTGCCATGAAAAAACTCAGTTTGTCGTTTGCGGTTAAGCGTTTTTTACATGGGCAGTCTTTGTACGCCTTCCCTTCTCGATTTTTAAATGAGATTCCGAGCGAGTATACAAATTCAGTTAAGCAAAAATTTGGTGCAACCCTACAAAATTATCAAGAAGATGATATTTTTAATCAAGATATTGAGCCTGAAGGACAGGGGCAGTTAAAGGTAGGTGTGGGTGTTAAACATGCAAAATTTGGTTTTGGCACGGTGCTTAACTTTGAAGGCGATGGTGATTCAGCCCGAATTCAAATTAAGTTTAAAGCCGTCGGGACTAAATGGTTGATTGCCAGTTATGCAAATTTGGAGTTTGTTTAGTTTAGGGTTTTTTTAAGATCATCAACCGAGAAACTTTGTACCGTTTGCTCGTCGGTATAAACCGGCTTCATCTTGGTGTGTGCGCCCGATTCTTTCTCAATGGCTGTTTGTCGAGAAATCACAATATCCAAGCAATCGGTGATCATTTTTTGCGTGTTTTCTGTCAGCGGATGACGCAAGCCTGGCTTAGTCATAGTGTCTTTCGCAACAGAGATTAGGGTTTTTCTAACCGCGTTTAACAAGCGAATTTCAAAATCTGGTTTGTTTTCTGTACTCATAATAATGTTTGAATGTTTTGCAGGTGATTGTTATGCGCTATTTTATCAAAATTAAAAGGTTTAATCCCTTTCATTAAGTGCAGTTTTTCACTGTTAGGCCAATCAAAATCAATAACCTGCGCTACCAATTCTGGATGATTACAAATTAAAACCATATCGCAACCACTGTCTAACGACACCTGAACACGCTCGGTAATGTTTTTAATAAAGTGTGCGCCTTGCATGGATAAATCATCACTAAACACCACACCGCCAAACCCGAATTGTGCTTGTAAAATATCTTTAATCCACTTTGATGAAAATCCGGCTGGCTTGTCGTCTATTTGAGAATAAATCACATGTGCGGGCATTACGGCGTCCAGCCCTTGGCCAATTAACGCTTTAAAAGGTGTCATATCTTGTGTTAATTCCATCATTGAACGCTCATCAACGGGTAAGTCCAAATGCGAATCAGCCGTTACAAAGCCGTGCCCTGGAAAATGCTTGCCGACACATTTCATGCCGGCTTCATGCATGCCCGCAATCAAACTGCCCGCCAAAGCGACAATGGCTTTAGGATTCGAGTGAAAAGCCCGATCACCAATAACGGATGACTGCCCGTAATCCACGTCTAATACTGGGGCAAAAGAAAAATCTACACCAATGTCTAACAGCTCTGCTGCCAAAATCCAGCCACAAGAAAAGGCCTGATCCAAAGCCAACTCAGGGTTCTGATCATACACTTTACCAATTTTCGACATCGCTGGCAAGGCGGTAAATCCCGCTCTAAAGCGCTGCACTCTACCGCCTTCATGATCTACGGAAATTAGCATATTTTGATTAATCAAACGGATTGATTTGATTAACGCCCTCACTTGGTCAATACTCTCAAAATTACGCGTGAATAAAATCACACCGCCAATACTCGGCTTTGCCAGTTGGGGTTTTTCTGCCTCAGTCAGTATCAAGCCCGATACGTCCATCATGATTGCACCTAGTGTCATGGCTTAATCAATGTAGGGTTTAACTTTATATACCAACCACAACACAGGGATGCCGATTAAAGTGGTAATCACAAAGAATTCACTGTAACCAAACTGCTCAACCAGCGTGCCTGAGTAGCCACCAAATATCTTAGGTAAGAGCGTCATGAGTGATGAGAAAATTGCATACTGAACTGCGGTAAATTTAATATTAGTAAGGCTGGATAAAAAGGCTATAAAGGCCGTTGTTGCGATACCAGCTGACAAATTATCCATTGCAATAGTAACGTATAACCAAATAATATCATGACCAACATTGGCCAATACTATAAACAAGAGATTGGTGAGTGCTGAAAGCAATGCACCTAAAAATAACACCCTAAATACGCCGACTCTAATGGCCAAAATACCACCTATAAAACCACCAGCAAGGGTCATAAACAAGCCAAAAGTTTTAGAAACTGTCGCAATTTCAACCTTGGTAAAGCCCAAGTCTTGATAAAAAATATTAGCCACCACACCCAACACAATATCACTCACACGGTATAAACCAATCACAGCCAATAGTAATACGGCAACACTCATTCCGTAACGATTAAAGAAATCTTTAACGGGTTCAACATAGGTGTTATTCACCATAGAGCGGTTGACAATATTCAGCGCTATTAACACTCTAGCAGCAACATAGGCTCCAGCAATTGCTGTCATCATACGCACGGTACCCACAACAAACCCAGCAAGGTGTTTATTATTAAATATTTCAGTTAAATATTTTTTAGCGGTGCTGACCAAATCTGCTGTTGCGTTAAATGTGAGAATAAAAGCACCAACAATCGATAAAAACAATAAGAAAAATCGGGCGTAATCAGTGGTACTGTATTCGCTCTCTTGTCTTTTGATGTTGGGCTCGCTAATAATCAGTGTGGTTACCACGCCAATTAGCATCACCGCGGCCATAATCATGTAGGTACTTGACCAGGCATCATAACTATACAGTGCTTTGGTTGAGCCTAAATAACTGGCAATAAACAAACCGCCTGCACCCGCCACTAACATGCCGATTCGATAGCCTGCAATGTAGGTTGCTGAGAGCATTGATTGCATGTCTTTTTCGGCCGATTCAATACGATAAGCATCGATGACAATGTCTTGTGTGGCTGATGAAAACCCTAGCAATACTGCGCCGTAAGCCATAAGGGTTAAACCATCAATACCGGATTTTGGATCAACCGATGACATTAATAAAATCGCACCCATAATGGCCAATTGTGAAACCAGCATCCATGCGCGACGACGACCCAGTTTTTTGGTCAAAATTGGCAAAGGCAAACGATCAACCAATGGCGCCCAAACAAATTTAAATGAATAGCCTAACGCCGCCCACGAAAAATAAGTAATGGTTGATTTAGCCACTCCTGCCTCATTCAGCCAAAGTCCCAGCGTGGAAAAAATAAGTAAGATGGGTACACCGGCCGAGAAACCGAGAAATAGCATGGTCATCACCCGCGGGTGAATGAACAACTTAATGCTGTCTAGATAGTTGGCTAACACTGGTTCCAAGGCATATCATCATGGCGCCAGCCATTGACATTACCGCGCTGATCTTGCTCATCAAGATCGCCTTCAAAGCCACTCACCACGTGAGCCACATTGGTAAATCCATTGTCAATTAAGCATCGACCGGCATCGTCAGAGCGATAACCGCTACGGCAGATTAAAATAATTTGTGTATTGATTGCGTCTTTGCCAATAAAACGTTTAATCGCGGCAATAAACTCTTGTGGATGTGGGTCCCAATCTGGTTCATCTACCCAAGGCACAAAAATACAGTTAAGTGGCCTGCCAACAAATTTGTTTTCAGCTTCAGTACGCACGTCAATTAAAACCGCATCTGAGTTTGCCTGAAGGCGCTCATAGGCTTTTTTTGGTAAGTATTGTATCAGCGCACTCATGGATTCATTATAACGACATCTTCACCGGTTTGAACGCGGTTAAACAACTCGATAACATCTTGATTGTGCATGCGAATACAGCCCTTAGATCCTGGCACACCCATTGGGGTTTCGTCGGGCGATCCGTGAATATAAATATAGCGCTGTTTGGTGTTACTGTTGTGTGTCTCAAGGCCTTCTAGCCAAAGAATACGAGTCAATATCCAATCCCTATCAGGATTTTGATCAAGCAACGCTTTTGAGACAACCTCACCCGTTGGCGCTCTGGCAATCAGCACTGCCCCTAGCTCAAGATTATCGCCAATTTTCTCAGCAATTTTGAACCGCCCCAAAGGTGTGCAAAACGATCCTGATTTTTCGCCCACCCCTTTTGTTGCACTGCTAATAGAATAAATCTTGTCTTGGTGTTTTAGCGTTTGGTGGGCAATAGAAATTTCAATCATCGGGTAAATAACGCAATCGATTCAACATGAGCGGTTTGTGGGAACATGTCCATCACCCCTGCGGTGTCTAGCTTATAACCAAGCTCAAGTAACTTAGCGGTATCGCGTGCCAATGTGGCTGGGTTGCACGACACATACACCAATCGTTCAACACCAAGCTTGGGTAATAATTCTACAATCTCAATCGCACCTGAACGTGCCGGATCAATCAAGGCCTTATTGTAAGTTTTTCCTCTAAACCACTGCGCACCTTCCACTTCTTTAAACAAATCTGCTTTATAAAAATCTACATTCGTCACATTGTTTTTCTCAGCGTTATATTTGGCACGCTCAATCAGGCCTAAATCTCCCTCAACACCCACCGCATGTTTGGCATATTTTGCCATTGGCAAGGTAAAGTTGCCCAAGCCACAGAATAAATCAATCACCTCATCTTCATTGTTAAGTTCAAGCATGTCTAAGGCTAAATTAATCATTTTTTGATTAAGCTTAAAATTTACCTGAGTGAAGTCTGTGGGTAAGAACTCCATAACAATATCATGATCAGGATGAGAATACGTTAGTACGGCTGGCTGATCTAATGGCTTGACCGTATCTTGCCCGCCACTTTGGGTATAAAAGGTAATGTCTAGCTCGTTAGCGCAATCAAGTAATATTTGCTCGTCTTTAGCGGTGAGTGGCTCAAGGTGGCGCAAAATAAGCACCGTATTATTTTCAGCAACCGCGACTTCTAATTGTGGAATTTGAGATTTTATTGAAAGCCTTTCTATGGCATCAGCCAACACTTCAAGATTGTCACCCAGCGATGGATGCAAGACTTCACAGCGACTCATGTTGGTAATAAAACCCGATTTCTTTTCTCTAAAACCGACCAATACTTTTTCTTTTTTGGCAACATAACGTACACCAAGCCTTGCTTTGCGCCGATACCCCCAGCTCTGATCTTGCAGTGGCTCTAGCCAATGCTTCGGCTCAACCTTGGCTTGACCAGAGAAAGCGTCTTTGAGCCAATTGGCTTTCGCATCAATTTGATCTTTACTAGACAAATGTTGAAATGAGCAACCGCCACAAATACCAAACACATCACACTTTGGGGTAATGCGATTGGCCGCAGGTTTAAGCACTTCTTTAACATCCGCCTCTTCAAACTTCGCACGTGAAAAAGTACGGTCAGCTATCACGGTCTCACCAGGTAGTGCGCCAGAGACAAAAATGACTTTTTCATCCAAATGCGCAATACCACGACCCTCGTGTGAGAGTGATTCAATTTCTAATTCGTAGGTTTTAGCCTTTAGTTTTCTTCTTCTACCCATTTAATAACTCAATCCAATGTTTAACCGGTATTTTAGTGCCTTTTTGCAAGTGCATTAAACAACCGATGTTAGCAGTCACAATCATTTGTGGATTGGCTGCTTGTAAGTGTTCTAATTTATTGATTTTTAATTCTTGTGAAAGCTTGGGCTGGAAAATTGAATACGTGCCCGCTGAGCCACAACAAATGTGTGAGTCTTTAACTGGGCTTGGCTTATAACCCAAGCTTTTTAAAATGGATTCGACCAGTCCAGCCA
>DQNX01000124.1 GCA_015658965.1 Gammaproteobacteria bacterium | reverse complement strand
TCGGTTTGTAGCACCGGTTAAAGGGTCGCGGGTGTGTAACAGTTCATAAAGCTCATCATTGATAGCTTCAAAATAATCTCGCAAACTATCTAAATCAGTATGAAATTGATCCAATAAATTCACAGGAATAGCTGAATTAGACTCTTTTAACGATGATAGGACTTTGGCTCCTTGATGCATTTTTTGATGCGCTGAAGCGATTTCTGAAAAATAAGGATGAAGGTTTAGGGTCTGCTCAGGAAGTTTATTGAACCATTGCCCAAAGAGACAAAGATTATGAGCATTATCGCTTAAGTCTTGTTCATCTGCGGGTATATCTGCAATTAAGCTCCTTAATAAGTTTCTATACCAAGATTGATGCCATTCAATGGCTTGCTCGATTTCTCCGATAACGTCTTCGAGCTGTGTATTAGACAATGAACTGATTCCTTGCCCAGTATTTTGATACATAACCAATGAATAGACTTCCACTTTATTATTGTTATTTCCTAAAACATTACCTAAGTAGAGTTACAAACTCAACTTAAAGGGATGTAAAGAGATAATTTATTCAACTAAGCGGTAACCTACAGCAGGCTCGGTTAAGATATGTTTAGGGCTCGCTGCATTTTTTTCTAGCTTTTGTCTTAACTGACCAATATGTACACGTACATATTCAGGGCGATTAATATACTGCTCTCCCCACACCTCAGATAAAATGGCGTTATGCGTTAACACCTTGTCTTTTTGCTGAAAAAATAACAGCAAAATAGCGTATTCTTTTTTAGTTAATTTTACTTCTTCATCGCCTTTGCGGACCACATGCTTATGTGGGTCTATATGAATATCACCACACTTAAGGGTCAGGCTTGGTGTTATTTGCGTGCGTAGAAGTACCCGTATCCTAGCTAACAGTTCGTTTGCACTAAATGGTTTGGTCAGATAATCATTAGCGCCGTTATCAAGGGCGGTGACTTTTTCTGTTTCGCCGTCACGTGCAGAAAGTACTAGCACAGGTAGCAAACTCCACAGCCTAAATTCCACCAGCCAATCTTGCCCATCCATATCGAGCAAGCCTAAATCAAGCAATACTAAATCAAACTGCTGCTGGCTTAAAAGCGAAAACGCATCAAGCCCTTTGGCGCATACACTAACCTCATAATTACTAGCTTTTAACAATGTTTTTAAAAAACTTTGCAGAGGTGGTGAATCTTCTAAAACCAAAATGTTAGCCACGGCGGTTACTCCAAATTAATATAGCTGTTGCCTGCTTTGTTTGCTCATTGAGGGTTAATTCAAAACATCCTTGGTGACATTTAGCAACCACATCGCAGATCACACTACCTAAGCCAACCCCTTCATCTTGACTCGTCTCATACTTATTATCAAAAGAATTGGTTAACACAATTTGGTACTCATTTTCCGTTTCAATAAATTGTATGCTTGCTGAACCATCACCGTAGCGAGCAGCGTTCTCGAGCATATTAGCCAAGGCAATTTCTAGTAAGGTTTCATCCCCAAAACAGATGCTTTGTTGCTGAGCCTCGATGCGAAGTTTAAAGTTTTCTAGTTGTTGCTGACGGCGTGATTTAGCTTCGCTAATTAAGGT
>DQNX01000141.1 GCA_015658965.1 Gammaproteobacteria bacterium | reverse complement strand
GAATCTACGATTAGAGCAGCCAATGATTAGCCACCGTTTGCGTAAAGCCAATTTATCAGGTGCTAGTATTGATGTGATTAATGCAATGGCGTTTGATTTTAATTACCGACTTAATAGTGAAAATATTATTTCACCAAACCAGACGGCGGCAACGTTAGCAGGTGTATTAAAGTCAGTTCTGGGAAATGCACACATTGAAGTTCCAGACTACTTAATAGACATTGAAGTGAGTGATATTGCAATGCAATTAGCAGATAAATTAACTCAATCAAATAATTCAGTAATTGTATTGGGTGAACACATTGTTAATAACCCACAAGCATCTAGTATTGCTAATTTAGTAAGTGAGATTGCACAGCATACTGATTCTACAACGCTTAATGTCAGCGCCACTGCTAATTCTATGGCGGCTAACCTGGCGGGGTTCGTACCAGGCAAAGATGGTTTGAATGTGAATGCAATGTTGGCAGCTGATTTAAAAGCTTATATCTTATTAGATGTTTATCCGCAATACGATTTCCACCATTCTGTTCAAGCCGTTGAGGCACTCAGCAGTGATGATACTTTTGTAATCTCATTAAACAGCTTTAAAGATGATGCAGTTGCGCAGTATTCAGATGTTTTATTGCCGATTGCCAGTTTCTACGAAACATCAGGCTCACATGTGAATGTCGAAGGCGAAGTTCAATCATTCGCAGCAGCGGTGAATGCACCAAGCAATGCTAAACCAGCCTGGAAAGTGCTAAAAGTATTGGCTGATCTGCTAGAGTTACCAGGCTTCCATTATGCGGATTCATCACAAGTTACCAGTGAGATTAAGCATCAAAGCCACAAGCAACATGCACATAATGAAAGTATTGATATAAAAGTTAAGAGAGGTATTAATGTTATTTGGCAAAAGTCGCCTTATGCTATTGATGTTTTATCTAGACACGCAACCTCATTGCAAGCGACCAATATTGGCCAAATTAACAGCGCTTCAATGAATAAAGCCACAGCTAAAAAGCTAGAAGTCGCACAAGACGATGAGTATCTAGGCGTACCAGTAGCCATTAACGAGACAGTGGCTAATAATTGTGTATTTGTTAATGCCAATCACTCAACAGGAGTGCAGTCATGATGGTATTGTGGCAATCGTTTGTTGAATTAGTCCATGAATTAATGCCATGGTATGACGGATCGATCGCAACCATTTTAATCATTTTAATTAAAGCCATAGCCTTGGTGATGCCACTGATGTTGGTAGTAGCTTACTTCACTTATGCCGAGCGTAAAGTAATTGGTTATATGCAGTTGCGTATTGGCCCTAACCGCGTTGGACCGAAAGGTTGGTTGCAACCGATTGCAGATGCTTTAAAGCTAATGACCAAAGAAATTATTTTTCCAACCAAGGCTAATATATATTTATTCTTATTAGCGCCAATATTAGCGATTGCACCTGCAATTGCAGTTTGGGCAGTTATTCCTTTTGACGAAGGTATTTACGTGGCCAATCTAGACATTAGTTTGTTGTATGTTCTAGCGATTGGCTCCATTGGTGTATATGGCATTATTTTAGCGGGTTGGGCATCTAACTCTAAATACCCACTCTTAGGTGCGTTACGCAGTGCGTCACTCTTAGTTTCTTATGAAATTGTGATTGGCTTTGCTTTAGTAACCGTGGTGATGATTGCGGGCAGTGTAAATCTTAATGATATTGTTATGGCGCAGAAAGGTGGTATTCTACATTGGTACTGGATTCCATTATTCCCAATGATGATCATCTTCTTTATTTCTGCCTTGGTAGAGACTAACCGCGCACCATTTGACGTGGTAGAAGGTGAGTCAGAGATTGTAGGTGGCACCCATGTTGAATATTCTGGTATGACCTTTGCGGTATTTTTCCTAGCAGAATACGCCAACATGATTCTCATGGCGGTACTGGCTGTAATCATGTTTTTTGGTGGTTGGCATTCTCCATTTGAAGGGATTCCATTTATGGAATCAATGTTTGCGTGGGTACCAGGCATTATCTGGTTATTAGCAAAAACAACTTTCTTTATGTTTTTGTATTTGTGGATACGTGCAACTTTCCCACGTTTTCGATACGATCAAATTATGCGCTTGTCATGGAAGGTTTTTTTACCATGGACCATCGCTTGGATTTTTGTGGTCGCGTTGATGACACAACTAAAAATAGGACCTTGGTTCTAGTACTGATACTGGGAGTATAATTTATGATTGATAATATTAAAAAATTAGTAAAAGATTTCAGTTTAAGTGAGTTACGTGGTGGTATGAAAATTACCGCGAAAGAGCTGATTAATAAAAAAATTACGGTTCAGTATCCAGAGGAAAAAACCCCGATTTCACCACGTTTTAGAGGCTTACATGCATTGCGACGTTACCCAAATGGTGAAGAGCGCTGTATTGCTTGTAAACTCTGTGAAGCGGTTTGTCCGGCTAATGCAATCACCATTGAATCAGAAATGCGAGATGATGGAACGCGCCGTACAACACAATACGATATTGATTTGTTTAAGTGTATTTTTTGTGGCTTTTGTGAAGAGGCGTGTCCAGTTGACGCCATTGTTGAAACTCAGATTTTTGAGTACGCTTTCGTAGGCTCAAGAGATGGAAATGACAATACAAAAGGACAATTTGGTAGCATTATTACTAAAGACCAATTATTAGAAGTGGGCGATAAAAATGAAAAAATGATCACCCAAACTAAGTTAGAAGACGCAAAGTATAAATAAAGGCCAATTATGACATTTGATCAAATATTATTTTATGTGTTTTCGTTTTGGTTTATTGCCAGTTCATTGGCAATGATTTTTTCGCGCAATGCGGCAAAAGCAGTCTTGTTCTTAATTCTATCGTTCTTTTCTGCTGCCAGTATTTGGATCCTGTTAGAAGCTGAATTTTTAGCCATTACCCTGATTTTGGTTTATGTCGGTGCTGTCATGGTACTGTTCCTATTTGTTATTAAGATGCTAAACATTGATAAGTCAACGCTACGCGCAAAGTTTGCCGGTTATTTACCATTAGGCCTGCTTGTAGCAGCGATTATTATTGCTGAGATGACTTTGGTCCTGGGTGGTAATCAGTTTGGTCTAGATGTGATAGCGGCGCCAGCAAGACATGCAGCAGATTACAGTAATATTACTGTGTTGGCGATGCAACTCTATACGACTTATATTTACCCATTTGAATTAGCAGCCGTACTATTATTAATTGCAATTATTGCAGCAATTACTTTAGTGCACCGTAATGAATCCACTCGTAAGAAGCAATCAATTTCAGAGCAAGTGAGTGTTCAAGCCAAAGATAGAATGCGTCTTGTTTCTATTGCATCGCCTAAAAAGGAGAATAAATAATGGTTAGTTTGAGTGATTATTTAATTCTAAGTGCGAATATTTTTTGCATTGGTCTAGTTGGTATTTTTGTTAAT
>DQNX01000169.1 GCA_015658965.1 Gammaproteobacteria bacterium | reverse complement strand
CTCAATCTCCAGCTTACTCACCTTTGGTGGTGTTGGTGGTATTGTTATGGGCTTTGCCGCAAAAGACATGCTTTCCAATATCTTTGGTGGTTTAATGATCCAAATGGACAAACCTTTTTCAACTGGTGATTGGATTCGTTCTAGTGAGTTTGAAGGTACGGTTGAAAAAATAGGCTGGCGCATGACACGCATTCGCACTTTTAGCCAAAACCCTGTTTATATCCCTAACTCTATTTTTGCCTCTATTCCGATTGAAACACCATCACGCATGACTGGCCGTCGTATTAAAGAAGTGATTGGTATTCGTTATGATGATATTGACAAAATGCCTGCAATTGTTGACGAAGTAGAGGCGCTACTAATAGCACATAAGAGTATTAATCAATCTGAATCTCTACGAGTGTACTTTAATTATTTCAATGCATCCTCTCTAGACTTTATGGTTTATGCATTCACCAACACAATAAGTAAAGATGAATACGTAAAAATCAAACAAGAAATCTTACTTGCAATTGCAGTAATTATTACCAAGCATAAGGCAGAAATTGCCTTCCCAACACAAACACTATATATTCAAAAGTAATGTCTTTATCTAAATTATATATTCGCACCTTTGGGTGTCAAATGAATGAGTACGACTCTAATAAAATGAGTGACGTACTTAAGCACTCACACGGATTGGCGTTGACCGACGATGCACTTGAGGCCGACGTATTATTGCTTAACACCTGTTCTATTCGTGAAAAAGCCCAAGAAAAACTCTTTCACCAACTGGGTCGTTGGCGCAAACTCAAAGAAAAGAATCCCAACTTGGTGATTGGCGTAGGTGGCTGCGTTGCCTCACAAGAAGGCGAACTCATTTTAAAGCGTGCACCATATGTGGATATAATTTTCGGCCCACAAACACTGCATCGACTGCCCAATATGCTAAACGATGCACTGAGTGATAAAAAGGTTAGCATTGACATCTCTTTCCCAGAAATTGAGAAATTTGACCACCTGCCTGAGCCCAAAACTGACGGTGTGAGTGCTTTTGTTTCTATCATGGAAGGCTGTAGTAAATATTGCACCTTTTGTGTGGTGCCATACACCCGTGGTGAAGAGGTTTCACGCCCATTTAACGATGTAATTAAAGAAGTTCAGATACTAGCCAACCAAGGCGTGAGAGAGGTAAATTTATTGGGGCAAAACGTCAACGCTTATCAAGGCAAGATGGATGACGGTGAAACCTCAGACTTGGCGTTACTGATTAATATTGTGGCGCAAATTGATGGCATTGATCGTATTCGTTATACGACTTCCCATCCGGTTGAATTTAGTGACAGCTTAATCCAAGCGTACGCTGAAGTCCCGGAGCTGGTTTCACACCTGCACTTACCGATTCAAAGTGGCTCTGATAAGATATTGACACTCATGAAGCGTGGACATACTGCACTTGAATACAAATCTAAAATTAGGCGTTTGCGTGAAATTCGCCCTGATATTTCAATTTCTAGTGACTTTATTATTGGCTTTCCTGGGGAAACTGATCAAGATTTTAACAACACCATGAGACTCATCAATGATATCGGTTTTGACAAATCATTCAGCTTTATTTATTCTCAACGACCTGGTACGCCTGCAGCGAGCTACCCGGATGATGTAGACATGCAAGTCAAGAAAGATCGACTGGCCTTAGTACAAAAAACCATCGATGAATCTACTGAGATAATTTCAAAATCAATGATTGGTAGTGTGCAAAAAGTCTTGGTTGAGAACAAAGCTAGGAAAGACGATAATATGTTTGGCAAAACTGAAAACATGCGCAACACACACTTTAAAGGTGGTGATGCTTTAATTGGAAAAATTGTAGATGTAAAAATTACCGGTGCACGTGGCAACTCACTGATGGGAGAGTTGGTACAATAGTTATGACGAAACTAACGCTAGATATAGACAACTTAGAGCAACTGGCTAATATTTGTGGTTCGCTGGATAAACATCTAGAAGTCATTGCTAGAAGTCTTGACGTTATCATTAATAACAAAGGTGCAGAATTTACTATTACCGGCGATAGTGCACAACTTGCTGCACAAGTATTAGAAGATTTGCTTGCACTATCTGACAAGCAAACTATCGGTCTTCAAGATCTAGAGATGTGCATTAAAGCTCGCACGCAGGATGGTCTACCAAGTCAAACGGTCAACATTAAGACACGACGCAAGATGATTCATGTGCGTAGTGCCAACCAACAGCACTACGTTAAATCTATTACTGATAAAGATTGCACATTTGGTATTGGCCCTGCCGGTACTGGCAAAACTTACCTTGCAGTAGCACGCGCTGTTGAAGCTTTAGAACGCTCAGATGTACGTCGTATCATTTTGGTACGTCCAGCGGTTGAGGCAGGTGAAAAACTGGGTTTTTTACCGGGTGATTTAACTGAGAAAGTTGACCCTTATTTACGCCCTATTTATGACGCACTCTATGAAATGCTGGGGTTTGAAAAAGTCACTAAATTATTAGATAAAAATGTGATTGAAGTAGCACCACTCGCATTTATGCGCGGACGCACGCTTAACGAATCCTTTATAATTTTGGATGAAGCACAAAACACCACCATCGAACAAATGAAAATGTTTTTAACCCGCATGGGCTTTGGCTCGAAAATGGTCATTACCGGCGATATTACTCAGATTGACTTGGCCAGACCGGATCAATCTGGTCTGATACAGGCCATGAAAGTGTTGTCAGATGAAAAGCAAATCTCATTTTGCCACTTTGAGTCAAAAGATGTGGTTCGACACAAATTAGTACAACGCATTGTCTTGGCTTATGAAAAATTTGAGTCCTAATAAAAACACCAAAATTATGGTGGGCCTTTCTGGTGGTGTTGATTCCTCTGTTGCCACCTTGCTACTGTTAGAGCAAGGCTATGAAGTCGAGACCTTGTTTATGAAAAACTGGGAAGAAGATGATACTGATGGCATTTGTACCGCAGAACAAGACTTATCGGATGCACAAAAAGTGGCTGACAGGCTCGGCGTTAAACTCCACACGATTAATTTTTCTGCTGATTATTGGGACGATGTGTTTGATCATTTTCTCAAAGAGCATAAAAAAGGTCGCACGCCCAACCCTGATGTTCTGTGCAACCAAAAGATTAAATTTAAGGTTTTTTTAGAACATGCACTCTCACTCGGTGCTGATCAGATTGCCACGGGTCATTATGCGAGAATCCATCAAGACAAGGGTGTTTATCAATTACAAACTGGGCTTGATGACAACAAAGATCAAAGTTATTTTTTGCACTTACTTAATCAATACCAGCTCTCGAAGAGTCTATTTCCACTCGGTGAAATTAACAAAGATGAAGTGCGTAAAATTGCCACAGAAAACAGCTTTGTCACAGCAGATAAAAAAGATTCAACCGGTATTTGCTTTATTGGTGAGCGCAATTTTTCAGAGTTTCTGCAGACTTATCTACCCAAACAACAAGGCAATATTGTCGATCAAGATGGGCAGTTTATCAAACATCATGAGGGCTTGGCTTTCTACACCATAGGCCAACGCAAAGGTTTAGAAATTGGTGGCGGTTTCGGCGCATCTGGTGAGCCATGGTTTGTGGCTGATAAGCGCATTGATAGCAATGAATTGGTCGTTGTACAAGGCGATCATCCATTGTTATATCAAAAAACTCTTAACGCCTCTAATCCACATTGGATCGCCAATCCCCCAACATTACCATTGGCATGCACGGCAAAAATACGGTATCGTCAACACTCACAACCTTGCACCATTGAAAAACATGGTGATGGACAGATTACTGTGGTATTTGATCAAGCTCAACGCGCAATCACGCCAGGTCAATCCGTGGTTTTTTATAATGATGATATTTGTCTTGGCGGTGCAATTATTGAAAGTAGAAACTAGCATTTAATAAACAATGGATAAATTAAAACAACAAACACTGGCACTTGCCTCCCTTCTACAAACTACGACTTTGGTTGATCAGTTAGCCTCCACAGGTACTTGTGACTCTCAAAGTAATAAAGCCAGTTTAAAAAGCATTATGAGTGACAGTACCAAAGTTTACGAGGTTTTTTCATCGACCAAAGATCTCTCTATCGGTCTCGGCGCACTGACTAAAGCTTTTGGAACAAAAAGTAAATCTATGCAGAATGTGATTTTTTATTCTTTGGCATTGATCAATCTTGAGAAAAAATTGATGAAAGATCAAAAATTATTGTCGCAAATATCGGATGAAATTAATTTCATCAAAAAACAAGATTTTTTTGAAATTGGGCATTCAAATTCATTGGCACGTTTGGCTGAACTTTACAAAACAACTTTAGGCGGGCTTAATCCAAGAATCATGGTCAGTGGTGAGCAAATTTATTTATCCAATCAACACACCGCCAATCATATTAGAGCGCTACTGTTAGCTGGCATTCGAGCGGTTTCTCTATGGAAGTCACAAGGCGGTCGAACTTGGCAATTGTTACTGAATAAGAAAAAGACACTTAAATTAGTAAACACTATGGACTTTTAACGCTTAAGACTTTATAATTACGCGTTTTACTAATTCCAACTTTTTAATACGATGGCTAATTCAGCAGGTTCTAAAAAACGCGCAAGACAAGCAGTTAAACGCAACAAACATAATTCTCAAATTCGAGCTAAAGTTCGTACTTTTATTAAGAAAGTAGCTTACGCTTTAGAGGCGGGCAATAAAGCAGAAGCACAAGGTGGCTTTACGGCAATGCAAAAAATGATTGACCAAGCAGTCAGCAAAGGTTTAATGAACAAAAACCAAGCAGCTAGAAAGAAGTCTCGCTTTAATGCACAGATTAAAGCACTATAAACTTAAACGTTTACATTGCTATAATAAAGCCCTCGATTGAGGGTTTTTTTTTGTGCAGATGAAACAGATTAACGAAGAAGATAAACAACTATTCAGATCAACAGTCGATACCAACGCACCGATTGATAAAGATGGCGTGCGCGAGCATAAGGCATTAAAAAAACCGGCCTTTACCTCGTACAGTTACATTGTTGATGCCAACCTTGACGGATCAGAGGTTGTTAGTTATGCGCAAAGCGGGGTTTCAACAAAAGTTATTAAAAAAATGAAACAAGGTAATATTGATGCTGTACCCATATTAGATTTACATGGGCAAACGGTTGTTGAAGCTTGTGAGTCGTTATCAAATTTTATGCACCATCATCAATTCGAGCCTTTTATTCAGATCATTCATGGCAAGGGTTATCACTCTGACAATGGCATGAGTGTTTTAAAAACTCAGGTAGTTAGTTTTTTGAGTCAACATCCTCAAGTATTGGCGTTTAACTCTTGCCCTGACAAAGATGGTGGTACAGGTGCAGTTTTTGCGCTCTTAAAACAAAATTAGCATGTTTAATATTGATGAAATCTACACAATTTCTGACTTTTTGTCACTGTGTAACAAAACCATTGAAGACAACATCCCCGCTTGTTGGTTACAAGGGGAAATATCTAATTTGTCTCGTCCTGCTTCTGGGCATTGGTATTTTTCACTTAAAGACAATCGCGGGCAAATTCGCTGTGCCCTATTTCGACTCAATCAACGCAATATCAAATTTAATCCTGAAAATGGGCTAGAGGTCTTGGTACGTGCCGCACCTACTCTGTATGCAGCACGGGGTGATTTTCAACTGATTATTCAACACGTTGAGCCTGTCGGTGTTGGTAACTTACAATTGGCCTTTGAGCAACTCAAAGCCAAGCTTAAAGAAGAAGGCTTGTTTGATGTTCAATATAAAAAACCCTTGCCTGTTGATGTTAATACGATTGGTGTTATTTCTTCATCGAATGGGGCGGTAATCCAAGACATTATCAAAGTACTCAACAAGCGCTACCCATTCGCCAAAGTATTGTTGTTTGATTCCGTTGTGCAAGGCGAGGGCTCGGCTGAAAAACTCGCATATGCCATCGAAGCCGCTGATCAATCTGGGCAATGCGATGTACTCATTGTTGCGCGTGGTGGTGGCTCTTTAGAGGACTTATGGGCTTTTAATGAAGAAGTGCTAGCCAGAGCTATATTTGCGACAAAGACGCCTATTGTCAGTGCTGTTGGTCATGAAACAGATACCACCATTGCAGATTTTGTAGCAGATGTTCGTGCACCAACCCCGAGCGCTGCCGCTGTATTGGTGACGCCTGATTGCTTAGAACTGCTAAATAAGGTACACATACTAAACGCCAACTTAATCCAACTGAGTCAGCAAGTATTGGAACGATACCAATCTCAACTACAACAATTAAGTCTAAGTGCGCCAAACTTAATCCGACAACTTAATTTGTTTTCACAAAGGCTCGATGGCTTAAGCGTGCATCTGAATTATCAGATGAAAACATGGGTGAGTTTAAAGCAAAGTAAGGTCGGTACTTTGTTTGAGCAATTAAAACAACATTCTCCACGCGCCAGTATTCAGCACAAACAACAGCTCAATACTCTGGTTAAAATACAATTGCATAGCAATATTAAGCGTCATATTAGTCAAAATTACAACACACTGAGTGGCTTGCATGAGCGGCTTGGTCAGTCTATCCAGTACACGCTTGAATGGCAAAAAAATATGTTAGCCAATCACACGCTAGGGCTTAATCATCTATCACCACTAGGCACGCTGTCACGTGGTTATAGCATTACTACTGATCACAATCAAGTGTTACAATCAAGTGTTGACGTTAAAATAGGTGATTCTATAACCACCCTACTAAGCGATGGAAAGATTTATTCTCAGGTTGAAAAAATTGAAAAAAATTAGTTTTTTATTACTGCTATTGCCCAGTATTGTATTAGCCAGCATACCGGTTAAAAACACACCGATTCCTGGCGGTATTGCAGTGATTGATTTTAAAACCAACAGCACCAATCCAACCGCGTTTTATAACACCACCCAACTGTATGTGCAACGGATTAAAGACCAGCATTGGCAAGTATTGGTTGGTATTCCATTAATGGAAAAATCCGGTAAAAAAACAATTAAAGTCCAAGATGCCACGACTCGATCTTTTGATTTTGAAGTGATCGAACACAGCTATACCGAGCAACACATTACCCTTAAAGGTAAAAAGAAAAAATACGTCAACCCTAACTTGGCACACATGGATCGCATCAAAAAAGAACGTCCTATTTTATCAAGCGCTAGAAAAGTTTTTTCTAATAACACCTTGTCTACTGGATTGTTCATTCGTCCAATTAACGGGGTAACCACTAGCCCCTTTGGTCTCAAACGTTTTTATAACAACCAACCGCGTCGACCACACACGGGGCTTGATTATGCTGGTGATATAGGCGCACCCATCACCGCACCAGCTGATGGAAAAGTCATTCTCTCGGGTGAATACTTCTTTAATGGTAATGCTGTCTTTTTAGATCATGGACAAGGGTTGATCAGTGTTTATATTCACATGGACAAACGCTTGGCCAAGCAAGGGCAACAGATTAAACAAGGAGAAATCATTGGCACCATTGGACAAACTGGTCGTGCCACCGGCCCACACCTGCATTGGGGAATTTATCTCAACCAAACTGTGGTTAATCCAAATTTATTAATGGGTAAGTTATTATGAAATCAGATGTGTCTTTATTACGCAGACTCGGGGCGATGATCTACGATCTTCTTTTAGCATTTTCATTGGCTTTTTTTATTGTTGGCGCAATACTCATTGCTTTTTTTGATAAACAAGCGCAAACTGATTTACTGATATTTTCTATTTATTTAATTACTGTTTATTTTTACTTTGCTTGGTCATGGGTCAAAGGCGGACAAACGCTGGGCATGAAAACTTGGAAGTTTAAAATTAAGCAACAGAATGGTGAAAATATTACCCAAAAACAAGCCTTTGTTCGCTTTGTATTGGCGTTTGTATCGTTCGCAATATTTGGACTTGGATTTATTTATCAGTTGTTTAACAAAGACAATCTTACATGGCACGACAAGCTCTCTAATACACGACTGGTAAAAAATTGATTTGCATCAATTTGGCTTTATAAAAACCTGTGCTATAATGCTGTTATTATTTATTATTTTATATACAAGGGGAGATAAAGATGAGTTCAACAGTTGATAACAGCGCTAAAAGAGGCCATATTTTATTATTAAGTACTTTGGTTGTTACTTTGGTTGCACCATTGGCTTTAATCATACTCTCTTACATGGAAATTGTTTCTGGTACCGCACAGTACATCGCAGCATTTGGCGTAATAGCCTCATCTATCTATATTATTGGCGGTGGCTTCTTAATGGCATTCCAAGATAAAAAAGATGGCGAAATACTTACTGATGGTTAAACACCAACTCTTTTAAAATTGAGAAAACAAACAACTAGACGCCCTAACAATATAAAAAAGCCAAATTCAGTATTTGGCTTTTTTTATCAATATTGGATCACCTTTATTTTGCTGGTGATGCTCGCCACTTTAATACGTCAAAATTTTTTCATTAATCAATTCCCAGGCGCTTTGACCGAGAAACAAAGTATTGTCAATAAAGAGATTCAGACCAACCAAGCGTTAAATGAAGAAAATATCATCAAACAAATTGAACTCAAAGCAGAAAGTGCTGCTAATATGGAAATCTTAGAATCTCAAGCCCGCTACCGGTTTGGATTGATAAAAGACGGTGAAACTTACCACCAAATTACACGACAAAATCCTTAATCATACCTTGGGTATAATAAACCCATATTTTTATTATTTGTCTTTTCATGCCGACTGATCAATACTTTCTTGTTGTGCCCGCCAGTGGTATTGGTTCTCGTATTGGGGGCGACATACCCAAGCAATATCTAAAGCTAAACAATGGCTTAAGCGTGCTCGATCAAACATTAAAAACCCTACTGAATATTGATCAAATTAAGGGTTGTGTTGTCGCCATTGCTAAAAATGACAATCACTTTAAACAATCTGAATTTTTCAATCATCCAAAATTACTCGCAACAGCGATTGGTGGTAAAGAGCGTTTTCATTCAGTGATCTCGGCTTTAAACATACTAAAACCTTTTGCTGGTAATAATGACTGGGTATTGGTACATGATGCGGCCAGACCCTGTGTAGAAACCACAGATGTGATTAACTTAATCAATCAGCTTAAGCACCATCCCACCGGTGGATTGCTGGCCAATCGAGTGGTTGACACCATTAAAAAAGCCAATAACTGTATCGTTGAATCCACCTTAGACAGATCGGCACTTTGGCAAGCGCAAACTCCCCAAATGTATCGTTTTGGTGTATTATCAAAAGCCTTAGAAAACGTTATAAATAACAACTTAATGATTACCGATGAAGCCAGTGCAATTGAGCATCTAGGACTGGAGTCTGTACTGGTTTCTGCCAGCAAAAGTAACCTTAAAATCACCACAGCAGAAGATTTAAAATTGGCTAATTTTTATTTAGAATCAATAGGATAAATGAATACTAAAACCGGACTTGGGCAAGACTCTCACGCATTTGATACTACCCAAAGCAAGCCACTTATTTTAGCGGGTGTTGAGTTTAACCACCCCCAAGGTTTACGTGGAAATAGTGATGCTGACGTAATCCTACATTCATTAACCAATGCCATTTCATCTATTACCGGTAAAAACATCTTGGGGGCTAGGGCAGATGAGCTGTGCCAACAAGGTATTACTGATAGCGCTGAATACTTGAAGCTGGCACTGAATGACCTTAACGACTGGCACATTGAGCATATTGCGATTTCGATTGAATGTCTAGTGCCTAAAATTTCACCAAAAATTGAAGCACTTAAATCCAAACTTGCAAGGTTAATGAATACTCAGATTGACAATATTGGCATTACCGCTACCACAGGTGAAGGCTTAACTGCTTTTGGTCGAGGCGAAGGCATTCAGGTATTGAGTATTATCACTGTTTCAAAAACGTGAATAACCTGCATTCAGTCTCCAGTTCTAGAATTCAAAAAATTCACTTTATTGGTATTGGTGGCTCCGGCATGAGTGGTATCGCTGAAGTATTACACAACCTTGGGTATCAAATTTCAGGCTCTGATATACAAGCAAATGAAACTACCCATCGACTACAAGGCTTAGGCTGTGTCATTAGTTTCGGGCACTCGGCCGACCAAGTTGCCAACGCGCAAGCCGTGGTTGTATCTAGTGCCATTAGTGAAGACAATCCAGAATTAATCAAAGCCCATGAACTTAATATTCCAACCGTGCCAAGAGCAGAAATGTTGGCTGAAATTATGCGCTTTCGATTTGGTATTGCAGTAGCGGGGACCCACGGAAAAACCACCACCACCAGCCTAATTACCCACATATTAACTGTTGCAAAACTAGACCCGACTTATATTATTGGTGGCATCTTAAATTCAAGTGGCATCAACGCTAAACTCGGTGAGAGTGATTATTTGATCGCTGAAGCAGACGAATCTGATGCTTCATTCTTACACCTACAACCCATGCTTAGTGTTATTACCAATATTGATCAAGACCATATGGCGACCTATGACAATGATTATCAAAAATTAACCAATGCGTTTATCAGTTTTACCTCTAACTTACCTTTTTATGGTACTTGCGTACTCTGTACAGATGATGCTGGCGTTGAAGGCATACTTCACGATATTCACCGCCCTTTGGTTACTTATGGATTTAATGAAGGGTCTGATGTACAAGCCAAAAACATTACTCAGAAAAATCGTAAAATGTATTTTGACGTTATTTGTAAAAAATACAATCGAGCATTCTTTGTCGAACTCAATCTGATTGGTAAGCACAATATCTTAAACACCTTAGCCGCTATTGGTGTGGCTTGTGAGCTCAATATTGATGTTGGTATTATTCAACAGGCATT
>DQNX01000125.1 GCA_015658965.1 Gammaproteobacteria bacterium | reverse complement strand
TATCATGTTGTTATTATCAAGAGCCATGCCGGTATATTTTGATCCACCAGAAAGACCGTATGTATTGAAGTAGCTAAGTCGAATAGCACTAGCAGAAATAATTATAAATGCCCCAAACAAAAAGACAGGGTTGAATTTAGAAAAGCTCAAAAGAAGAATGGCAGGAGCTACGCCATAATTCACAATATCTATTAACGAATCAAGCTGTCCGCCAAAAAACCCTTGCTTGCTTGTTCTACCTTTCATTCTTCGCGCAACAAGCCCATCTGCCCAGTCAAAGGCAACAGCCCAGATCATGCCTATCATTGCGGCATGGTAAACTCCTAAAACACTAAAGTAAATGGCTAATATTGTACAAGCCAGCCCGGCAAGTGAAAGTAGATTGGGAAGATCTTTTATAAAAGAGATAATGCTGGGCTGTAATTCTTGCGACTCTACTTCTATTGTAGTCATTCTAACCCTAAAAAATAAGCAATTCTTCTCTTAATTTAAATTAAAGATAGCTTGTGTGATTAATAAAAATAAACGAGTAATGACCTATCTAGTTTATTGGCCGGGCCCTGCTGTTGTCTTTACTATATTTTTTACGATAAAATGGCAATATTTATTCTAGACTTCATTGTATAAATATGATTTTTTCTAGTACAGAGTTATTTCTAGTCGCCTTGATATTTATGTGGGCAGGATTTGTGCGTACGGGGCTTGGGTTTGGCGGCGCGGCATTGGGTTTGCCGTTGATGCTGCTGATTGGCGCCAGCCCGGTTTATTGGTTGCCAATTATCGGTTTGCATTTGTTGTTTTTTTCATCAATGACTTTATTCAAATCGATCAAAAAAGTTGATTGGCCCTATTTAAGTCGTTCGTTATGGTGGATTATTCCGCCAACCTTGATTGGCGTGGCGGGCTTATTGAGTTTGCCTGATAAAGTGGTGATTATTTTCATCTACGCCATTACTATTTTTTATGCGATCACTTGGATTTTTGATCAAAAAATCACGTCACACAAGCCTTGGGTGGATAAGTTTTTATTAATCATGGGTGGCTATGTGGCCGGCACTTCGCTGACAGGTGCGCCGCTGATTGTGGCGGTGTATATGCGCCACGTTGCCAAAGAATATTTGCGCAACACGCTGTTCGTGCTTTGGTTTATTTTGGTTAGCATTAAGATGGCGGCGTTTGTTGTGGTGGGTGTGAGTATTGACTGGGCATTTTCATTGTCATTAATTCCCGTTGCGGCCGTGGGGCATGTGATTGGCATTAAGATGCATCAAAAAATTATTGAAAATGATCAAGTGTTTAAAAAATGGGTGGGTAGCGCATTGTTACTGATTAGCTCATTTGGTATGTTAAAGATTCTCATGTAATATCTGTGCTACCCATGATTGGAATTTCACTAGTTTGCTTTATTTTTTCAAGTACAAAGTTAGATGTAACTTTAAGAAACGATACCTTATTAATCAGTTTTTTATAAAATAAATCATAGCTTTCAATATCTTTAATAATTACTTTTAGTAAATAATCAATCGTGCCACTCATACGGTGACACTCTACAATTTCTGGCATTCTTTCAACAACTCTGGAGAATAGGGCTAGTTTTTTTTGGTCATGATTTTCGATGGTAACAAATACAAAAGCTATAGTATTCAGATGTGTTTTTTTAGGATCAAGTATTGCCACAGTTTTTTGAATAAAACCCATCGACTTTAATTTGTTAATTCGCTTCCAACAAGGGGTGGTTGATAAATAAACTGATTTGGATATGTCTTGAATAGTTAAATCTGCATTTTTTTGTAACAAATTTAGAATTTGTACATCGGTCTTGTCCATAATAATTTCTATAGATTTTAATAATAATAGAATAATATACTATTATTTATAAATATTTAAATAATAAAGTTATTTTTTTTCTATTAAATTCTAATTTTTTAGAAAAAATACGTATATTGTAATTTCTATATTAACTTTATTCATCGAGGTATAAAAATGACTACAAAAAATAATATCATTCTTAGTAAGGAATTGTTACATATATCTGATTTTGAATCACAGTTGGTCGAAAATTGCACCATCTCATTGGATAGGTGGCTTCTGGAAGATAAACAGTTATTAAAAATTTTTAAAGTTTCTCTTCGATTGGAAATCACTGATCAGATTGATCGGATTGCAGATGATTTGCAGAGTATTCCATTGATTGCTGTTGACTTTAGAAACGCTGACGATTGTAGGGTTTGTGCTCAAGTTAGAATATTAAGAAGCGTATGGCGTTATACAGGTGAAATTTTTGCATTTAATGCTAACCGTAATAGGGTCCAACTAATGTTGCGTTGTGGTGTTGACTCTTTTGATCTGACTTATCAGCATGGTGGTTTCGATGTGCAGAATTATGTAGACGCTTTGTCTTTCTATGAGAGAGCGGTGTAAATTAAATTTATACTGGTAAATGCTTGATAGACTAAGGGATAAGGCGAGTTGAAATTAGCTATTTGCATCTATGATTGTTGGTTAAAATCAGCAGTATGAATGAATATGTTTTAATTTTAGTTAGTACGATTTTGGTGAATAACTTTGTATTGGTTAAGTTTTTAGGTTTGTGCCCCTTTATGGGGGTCTCAAAAAAAGTCGAAACTGCAATTGGTATGGGCTTTGCCACGACATTCGTACTGACATTAGCGAGTTTGACCAGTTATTTGATTAATAGCTATATTCTCATTCCGTTTGAATTGGAATATCTGCGAACCATTGCATTCATTGTGACCATTGCCGGTGTGGTTGGTTTTACTGAGCTGGTGGTTAACAAAACCTCACCTGTTTTACACCAGTCTTTAGGGGTATTTTTACCGCTGATTACCACCAATTGTGCGGTACTTGGTGTAGCCTTGTTAAATGTTGGTCAAGACAATGGGTTTTTGGCTTCGGGCGTGTATGGCTTTGGTGCGGCGATTGGCTTTTCATTTGTGTTGGTTTTATTTTCGACCATACGTGAGCGTATTGAAAGTGCGGATGTGCCACTTGTGTTTCAAGGTGTGCCGATTGCGCTGATTACCGCTGGGCTGATGTCAATGGCGTTTATGGGATTTATTGGACTGGCATGATAGAATCCGTTTTTATTTTATCTACTTTGGCACTCAGTATCGGTTTGGTTTTAGGCTATGCGGCGATTAAATTTAAAGTTAAAGGCAACCCTTTGGTGGATCAAATCGACGCCATCTTGCCACAGACTCAATGTGGTCAATGTAATTACCCAGGTTGTCGTCCTTACGCTGAAGCAATCGCCAATGGTGAAGCTCCGATTAATCAATGCCCACCAGGTGGACAAGAAGGAGTGGATGAGTTGGCTGCTTTTTTAGGCGTGGAAACACTAACACTAAACGAAGAGAATGGAGAAACACAGCCTGATCACGTGGTTTATATTGATGAACAAGTTTGTATTGGTTGCACATTATGTATTCAAGCTTGCCCAGTGGATGCCATTGTTGGTGCTTCAAAAGTTATGACAACGGTGATTGCGATTGAATGCACAGGTTGTGATTTATGTATACCAGTTTGCCCAGTGGATTGTATTCATGTATTGGAAGTTGAGCCAACTTTAAGCACTTATTTGCCTGATGTGGCTGAGATTTCCCATGCTTAATCGGTCTTTTAATGGTGGTGTTGTTATTGATAATCCGCATCCTGTTGACACGGTTGAAATTATTCCAGCACCATTGCCGGATAAAGTGGTTTTACCTTTGCAACAGCGTATTGGCGACGAAGCCATACCTTGTGTTGAAGTGGGCGATCATGTACTAACTGGCCAAATGGTAGCCAAGACCGAAGATCATTTTTCTGTACCAATCCATGCTTCTATTTCCGGCACAGTTGTGACAATTGATGATCAATTCGTTCCACACAAGTCTGGCTTAAAATCAAAATGTATTACCATTGAATCTGATGGTAAAGATCAATGGATTAAGCATACTGGTTGTGGCACAGATTTCCTACATTGTGATAAAACCACTATGATTGAGTATATTCAAGCTTCAGGTATTGTTGGTATGGGCGGTGCTGGATTCCCAGCACATGCAAAATTAGAAGGCATTCAAGATTGTCATACTTTGATTATCAACGGCACTGAGTGTGAGCCAGGCATTATGTGTGATTATGCACTTATGCAGCATCATCCGCGAGAAGTTATTCGTGGCGTTGAAATCTTACTGCATATTTGTGGCGCACAACGTGCAATTATTGCAGTTGAGGATGATAAGCAAGAAGCAATAAATTCGCTATTGATGTATTGTCATAACGATCGAATTAGCATTGTAAAAATCCCCACTAAATATACTTCTGGTGCTGAAAAATTACTAGTTAAAGCTTTATTGGATATTGAGATTCCTTCGGGTGGATTTGCAATTGACATAGGGGTTGTTTGTCAAAATGTTGCCACTACTAAGGCGATTTTTGATGCAGTAATAGACAATAAACCCTTGGTTTCTAGAATTGTGACGGTGACTGGATCTGGTATTGAGTCACCAAATAATTATGAAGTTCGCCTGGGTGCATCATTTGAGCATATTGTGTCAATGGCAAGCCCAAACACCAACCAACACGATGTGCGTATGGGTGGCATGATGATGGGGGTTGATGTCGAAGATACAACGGCGCCTATCTGCAAAATCACCAATTGTATTTTTGTGAACGATGCCGTAGAAAAGCCCAAAACACAAGAATGCATTCGTTGTGGGCAATGCAATCAAGCTTGTCCGGTTGACTTATTACCGCAACAACTTTATTGGTATGCTAAGAGTGAGAACACCGACAAGGCAATGGATTATAATTTAGCAGACTGTATTGAATGTCGGTGTTGTGATTATGTCTGCCCAAGTCACATTCCTTTGGCTGAATATTTTTCTTTTGCTAAAGCACTACATCGTAAAACCACAGAAGAACAATACCGAACTGACGTTGCCAGAGAGCGGTTTGAATTTAGAGAGTATCGCTTAGAGCGTAACAAAACAGAACGCGCTAAAATGATGGCAGCTAAGAAGGAAGAATTGAAGAAAAAAATGGCCAATGATAAAGCACAAAAAGACAAAATAGCAGCGGCTATGGCTCGTGTCAAGAAAACTAAAAAGGCGAAGAATGATGCACAGTAACGCACTCAATACCAATCAGATTATGCGCCAGGTGATTTACGCATTGGGATTGGGTGTTGGCGCTGCTTATGTCTTCTTTGGTTGGGGGGTTGTTGTGCAAATCACATTGGCCATGGTGACGGCCGTAGTTGTAGAGTCTGCCTTTTTAAGTCTTAGAAAACGCCCTGTTAAAGCCTCTATTAGTGATGGCTCTGCTGTTCTTTCGGCTGTCTTATTGGCGATTTCAATTCCAAGTATTGCGCCGTGGTGGGTTGTTGTTCTCGGTGTGGCTTTTGCGATTATTTTTGGCAAGCAATTGTATGGCGGTTTGGGTAATAATCCTTTTAATCCAGCAATGTTAGGTTATGCATTTTTGTTGGTTTCTTATCCATTGCAAATGACCACTTGGGCAGGTGAGTTTCTAAATTTATCGCAAGCAATCGATGTGATTTTTAATCTAAGTTCAATAGATGCATTGAGTGGTGCCACACAGTTAGATGCGGTTAAAACTCAACTGGCATTAGGCAAAATAATCAGCGAGTTAGATGTGAATTCAATTAGCCAGGCTTGGATTAATGTGGGCTTCTTGTTGGGCGGGCTGTATTTAATCGCACGTAGGATTATTACTTGGCATATTCCTGTGGCATTTATTGCGGGCATGGTGGTTGTTTCATCAATGTTGTATTTTGTTGACGAACAAATTTACTTACCTATGCAAAATCACCTGATGCTGGGTGCGACTATGTTGGCTGCATTCTTTATCGCCACCGATCCAGTTTCAGCCAGCACCACCCCAAAGGGGCGTTTGATTTATGGTTTTTTAATAGGGGTATTGGTGGTTGTAATTCGTGTTTTTGGTGGGTATCCAGATGGCGTAGCTTTTGCGGTGTTGTTGATGAATATGACCGTGCCTTTGATTGATTATTACACACAGCCTAAGGTGTTTGGGAAATGACGTTAAACCCGATTTTAAAGGCAGGTGCTTTGTTGCTTATTTTTACCGCAATCAGTATTTTTTTTGTTGCATTAACGCAAGACACCACCAAAGAAAAAATCAAATACAATGAAGACCAATTGTTAATCAAACGCCTTGGTGAGTTGGTGTCGGGCTATGATAATAACATTTTGGAAGATAAGTTTTTAAAAGAGGTAATGTTGCATGGCTTGCAACAAAAAGTAGGCATTTATCCTGCCAAACAGCAAGGAAAAACTTTTGCCTATTTGATCGAGCATACTTATCCTAACGGTTATAACGGCAACATCCGTTTATTGACAGGGTTTGATATCAAGCATCAGTTGCTAGGCGTCAGGGTGATTACACATAAAGAAACGCCTGGTTTAGGCGATAAGATCGAAACCAGAAAATCGGACTGGATTAAGCAATTTAGTGGACTGTCTTTATCAAACCCTGATCAAAATAACTGGAAGGTAAAACGCGATGGCGGCGTGTTTGATTCATTTACCGGTGCTACCATTACCCCAAGAGCCATTGTGAGTGCCGCTTATCAAGTGCTGGTTTATTTTACTGAACATGAAATTAACTGATTTTGACTTCGAATTACCGAAGTCACTCATTGCCCAGAATCCACCAGAAAATAGAACAGATTCACGTCTTTTAGTACCACAATCAACTATTATAGATTCATTTTTCCATCAAATAGCATCATTTATTAATCCGGGCGACTTGTTGGTGATGAATAATACCCGGGTCATTCCAGCTCGATTATTTGGTCATAAGGCATCTGGCGGCAAGGTGGAAATCATGATTGAACGTCTGCTGAATGACAAACAGGTTTTAGCCATGGTCAAAGCCTCTAGAGCGCCAAAAATTGACAGTTTTATTACTTTGGAAAATGGCGATAAAGCCCAGATTCTTGGTAAAGAAAATGGATTTTATACGTTGGAATTTGAGACCGATTCATTGCTTGGTTTGCTTGATCAAGTTGGCCATATTCCCTTGCCACCCTATATTGAGCGCAGTGATGAGCAGGCAGATCTAGAGCGTTACCAAACCGTCTTTGCCCAACGCGAGGGTGCAGTAGCAGCGCCCACAGCAGGCTTGCATTTTGACAAAGCACTACTCTCCGAATTAAAAACAAAAGGCATTGATCATTGTTTTGTAACACTGCATGTAGGTGCGGGTACGTTTCAACCGGTTAAGGTGGATAAAATTACCGAGCACAAAATGCACAGCGAATATTTCGAAATTGATCAAACCACGGTTGATAAGATTAATCAAACCAAAGCCAATGGGGGGCGCGTTATTGCCGTGGGCACGACCGCTGTTAGATCTGTAGAATCTGCTGCAAAAAGTGGCACGCTGAGAGCGGTAAAAGAAGAAACGGATATTTTCATTTATCCTGGGTATGAATTTAAAGTGGTGGACATGATGATTACTAATTTTCACCTGCCAAAATCATCACTATTAATGTTGGTGAGTGCGTTTATTGGGCGCGATAGAATGATGGAAATCTATCAGCACGCCATCAAGTCCAAATATCGGTTTTTCTCGTATGGTGATGCGATGCTTTTGCATAAGAATTGTTAAAAGTCACTATGAATAAAAAGCAACAAGTTTTACAAGAGGTTTTTGGATTTGATTCTTTTCGCCCCTTGCAAGAACAAGCGGTTAATAAGATTTTAGCGGGCGAAGATGTCTTGTTAATTTTGCCAACAGGTGGCGGAAAGTCTTTGTGTTATCAGCTCCCAGCTTTATTAATGGAAGGGGTTTTAGTAGTTGTCTCGCCTTTATTGGCATTAATGCAAGACCAAATATTAGGCCTTAAAAGCAAAGGTATTCGTGCGGCAATGCTGTCTTCCATGCAAAGCCCAGATGAAATCCGAGCCACTGAGAAGGCGTTAATCAATCAAGAAATTAAGGTGTTATTTGTCGCCCCAGAGCGCTTGAAAAATGATTATTTCTTATCCTTTTTAAAGTCATTAAAGATCGCCTTTTTTGCTATTGATGAGGCGCACTGTGTCAGTGAGTGGGGCCATGAGTTCCGTTCAGACTACCGAGAGCTGGGCTTATTAAAAAACCATTTTGCTGATATTAGTGTAGCCGCATTTACCGCAACGGCAACCACACAAGTTGAAAAAGACATTGTAGCACAGCTTAATTTTAAGCAGCCGGATAACATTATTCGTGGCACAGTTTTTCGTGATAACTTGTACATCAGCGTTATTGCTCGACAAGATAATGGCTATCAACAAATCTTGGATTTTTTGGAAAAACACACCAATAGCCAAGGCATTATCTACGCACAATCACGAGCTAAAACTGAGGCGATTGCTATGTTTTTGCAAGAACATGGTTTTCAGGCGCAAGCATATCATGCTGGGCTCAGTACTGAGGTTCGTAAAACAGCCTTTGATAATTTTGTGGGCGAGAAAACTAACATTATGGTGGCAACCATCGCTTTTGGTATGGGTATTGATAAGAGTGATATTCGTTTTGTGATCCACACCTCGATGCCAAAAACCATGGAATCGTATTATCAGGAAATGGGTAGAGCAGGTCGAGATGGGCTGGCCAGTGAGGTTATGCTATTGTACGCCACGGCGGATATCGGCGTACTGAGCCGATTTATTGAAGCAGTAGAAGATGAGGATTATCGCAATTTGGCCTTTCAAAAGCTTAATATTGTTAAGCAATATGCTTTTTCTGAAAGCTGCCGACATCAGGCCATTAGTCGCTATTTTGACGACGACATAGTCCCGTGCGCGTTGATGTGTGATAATTGTAATGAGCCTGATACGCAGCGTAAAGACATCACTGAACTGGCGCAAAAATTCTTGTCCACTGTGTATCGTACGCAGCAAAGATTTGGTCAAAATTATATTATTGACGTCTTAAAAGGCGCAAAAGTTCAAAGGCTTGTAAGCAATCAGCATGATCAGTTATCAGTTTATGGTATTGGCAAGGACTTGAGCAAAACCCAATGGAAGATGATTGGCGATAGGCTATTAGAGTTAGAGTTGATTCAAGTTAGTGGTGAATTTAGAAGTTTGGTGCTTGCAACTAAAGCCATGTCGATTTTAAAATCTGAAGACAAAGTTGATATTCGTGCGGTGAATTTTAAGGTTGGTAAAAAGAGTACGTCTGCAACCAGAATGGCTGCGCCCGCCAAGCATGATTTCAACGAAGCCATTTTTGAATCATTGCGTGTATTAAGGTTGGAAATTGCCACTGAAATCAAAATGCCACCGTATGTTGTTTTTGACAATAAAACCCTGCAAGCAATGGCGTATTTTCTGCCCAACACGCAAGATAAATTTTTACAAATTAATGGGGTTGGGCAAGTTAAATATAAGAAATATGGTGAGCAATTTCTGACGTTGATTAACAAGCTTAGAGATAAAGACTTTCAAGCACCAGAACGATAAAACAAGGTATCGTCCTAACGCTCTCAATTGACAGTATATTAAGCCACTTTAGAATAAAAAGGTTAATCGAATGATTTATAGCAATAAACTGGTAAGCGTCGAGATTGAATCCAGTGAAATTCCTTGGGTCAAGGTGTTTACCCAACGAAAAATTAAAGAATTTATCGAATGTACGCCAGCAGAAAAAATAGAAATTTTTAGAATTATTGACATTGTAGAAAAATCAATGTTGCGTTATTTCAATGCAGATAAGATTAATATCGCTTCTTTTGGCAACTTATTGCCGCAAGTTCATTGGCATATCATGGCCAGGTTTGAGGGTGATAGTTATTTTCCGCAGCCGATGTGGGGCGCTAAACAAAGAGAATCACGTTTGGATTTACCCAGTTTTGAGGTATTTTTTAACCAGTTAGCAGAGCAATTATGAACCAATTAGAAAATCAAGAACAGTTAGACAGCCTTAAGCGCGACAAAGACGCAGTATTAATTTTGTTTGGCGGTGCACATTGCGGCGTCTGTCAAACCATTAAGCCGCAAATTTTTAACAATTTTGCGGTCAAATTCCCCGATTTGGAAATGGTTTATATTGATTGCGAGCAGTTGCAAGAAGTGTGCGCTCAGCATGGCGTTTTCTCCTTGCCAGTGGTGCAAGTGTTTTTTATGGGGCAAAAGTTCATTGAAGAGATTAGAGGATTTTCGCTATTGGCACTCGAGCAAGAGATTGAAAAAACCTACGCCAAGATGAATGGCTAAACGCTGGCTTTAATTTGTTTTAGCGTTAGCGTGTCTACATTTAATTCATTTGCCAACCGTAATGCCCTGTCTAGTCTGGCAGGCGCCGATCTGCCCATGCAGCCGTGCTTTAAATCCCCTTCAAACGCTTTAATCATGCCTTGTTCTAGCTGAGCTTCATCAAAGGTTTTTCCAGTGAGGGCAGTTTGTAATGCGAGAATATCAGCTGATACCTTGCGCATTAGTTGCAAATGATGATTGCGCAGGTCATCTACATTAGCATCCAACTCAATCGCCATACCGGCGATATTAGTGGTGAGGATATAGAGATTTTTTAATACTAATTCAAACAGCAGGGCATCATCATCCACTAGTACATGAGCTGGGATATCAATCAGTGCAAGAGAATCAGTCAAAATTTGTGCTTTTGGGCCAAAAGCAGGGGATGAAATCAACACCTTAGAATCTATGCCTTTTTTCTTTTCAAACCAAACTGAAATCACCGTTGGATTGATGAAGTGATGATCTTCCCAATCTCTGGGCAATAATTCATTTTGCATCATCGCCACCCGATCTTTCCACACTACTGGTATGTCGTTAAGTGCAGTTTGCAAATCAGCCTCAGCCGTACACACCAGAACTAATTCTGGATCAATTTTAAGAGCAAGCGCGTTTATATCAGTTTGCCGTGTGACAGGATAAACGGGGTAATTATTTTTTAAAAAAGCGCGTGCAAACACACTGCCAAGCTCGCCAATCCCTAAGACAATAATGGGTTTTTTCATGAGTTGTTCCTTTTCAAGCTAACAAGCTTTGCTTGTCAGCTTGAACATTATTTTAAAATTTCTACTAAAGTTGAGCCCATGGTTGCGGGGCTTGATGCAACAGCAACGCCTGCCGCCTCAAGGGCTTTGATTTTATCTTCAGCTTTGCCGGTGCCGCCGCTAATAACAGCGCCTGCGTGCCCCATGCGTTTGCCTTTTGGCGCTGTGAGTCCGGCGATGTAAGAGACCACAGGTTTAGAGATGTTGGACTGAATAAATTCTGCCGCTTCTTCTTCAGCAGAGCCACCGATTTCCCCCACCATGATGATTGATTGGGTTTGTTCATCAGTTTCAAAAAGCGCTAAGCAGTCAATAAAACTCATGCCATGAATTGGGTCGCCGCCAATACCAATACAAGTACTTTGTCCAAGCCCAGCTTGAGTAGTTTGATGCACAGCTTCATAAGTTAGAGTGCCTGAACGAGAAACCACGCCAACACTACCTGCTTGGTGAATATTGCCCGGCATAATGCCAAGTTTGCATTCACCAGGGGTGATAACGCCTGGGCAATTAGGTCCGATCAAAGTCGAACTCGAATCTTTTAAAATGGCTTTAATTTTAAGCATGTCTTGCACAGGGATTCCCTCAGTAATACAGGCAATTACTGGCATTTGCGCTTCAATTGCCTCAACGATAGAAGCGTAAGCAAAGCGCGGCGGCACGTAAATCATGGTGGCGGTAGCACCAGTTGCACTCATCGATTCTTTCACTGAATTAAATACTGGCAGCTCTAAATGAGTTTGCCCGCCTTTGCCTGGGGTAACGCCGCCAACAAATTGCGTGCCGTAAGCAATGGATTGCTCAGAGTGAAAAGTGCCTTGTTTGCCGGTAAAGCCTTGAGTGATAACCCGAGTGTCTTTGTTAATCAAGACACTCACGCTGACAACTCCACGATTTTAATGGCCGCCTGGGTAAGATCGGCCTCAGTAGCAATATCAAATTCTGATTGGTCTAATAATGCCAAACCTTGTTTTGCATTGGTGCCTTCTAAGCGCACCATAATTGGTAAAGTCAAGCCTACTTTTTCAATGGCTTGTAAAATACCTTCTGCGATTAAATCACAGCGTACAATGCCGCCAAAAATATTAACCAAAACCCCTTTAACATTGTCTTCAGATTGAATCAATTCAAAAGCTTTGGCCACACGTTCGGCTGTTGTGCCACCACCCACATCTAAAAAGTTGGCAGGTGAGCCACCATGATGTTCAATTAAATCCATGGTTGCCATGGCTAGGCCAGCACCATTCACCATGCAGCCAATGGTGCCATCAAGTGAGATATAGTTCAGTTGGTATTCGCTGGCTTCATTCTCTTTTTCATCTTCTTGCGAGACATCACGTAGCTCAATAATATCTTCATGACGATACAGTGCGTTATCATCAAAATCAATTTTCCCATCGAGTGCCAACAGCTGATTTTCTGGCGTGGTGATCAAAGGATTAATTTCAATCAAGCTGACATCTTTGGTGGTGAAAATTTCATACAGCGCTAAAAGCGTTGTGTTGAACTGAGTGGCTAAATTGCCTTTTAAACCAAGCTTTGAAGCGATTGATGCGCAATTATTCTCAGTTAAGACGCCGAGTGGATCAACCCCAAATTTGATGATTTTATCGGGCGTTTCAGCCGCAACTTTTTCAATATCCATGCCGCCCTCGGTAGAGGCTAAAATGGTAATTTTTTGGGTTTGTCGATCAACCAACAAACCTAAGTAAAGTTCACGCTCAATATTTTGTCCGCCTTCAATCAGTAGTTGGTTAATCGGCAAGCCTTTAGTATCTGTTTGTGGGGTAACTAAGTTTGAACCCAATAGTGCAGTGCAAGCATTTTCAACTGCTTCGATTGAACGGCATAAAATCACACCACCGCCTTTGCCGCGTCCGCCCGCATGAACTTGCGCTTTTACCACCCAAACACCATCACCCAATGATGCGCAAGCATCACCAGCTTGAGATACGCTATCAATAAGCACGGCTTCAGGGGTCTGAATATTGAATTTCCTGAATAGGGATTTGGCCTGGTATTCGTGTATGTGCATGAAAAAGTGCGTAAAATAAGATGCTTGAATTTTACACTTAATACTTAAAAAAATGGCAAATTACTCTACCAGTCAATTCAAAAATGGCTTAAAACTAATGTTGGATGGCAATCCTTGCTCAATTATCAGTAACGAGATTCGTAAGCCTGGCAAAGGTCAGGCTTCTAATAAGGTTAAATTAAGAGACTTGATTACAGGTAAAACTTTGGAAAAGACCTTTAAATCTGGCGAATCTGTCGAGGGTGCAGACGTCATGGAATTGGATATGCAGTATTTGTATAACGATGGCAATGAATGGAATTTTATGGATCCAGAATCGTTCGAGCAATATGCTATTGACGACAATGCCATGGAGGGTGTTAGAGGCTATTTGGTCGAGCAAGATATGTGTGTGGTGACGCTTTGGAACGACAACCCAATCTCAGTTACCCCGCCTAACCATGTGATGCTTGAAGTGGTGGACACTGACCCTGGTCTCAAGGGCGATTCGGCGGGCACGGGCGGTAAACCAGCCACCATGAATACCGGTGTTGTTGTTCAAGTACCATTGTTTATAAGTATTGGTGAGAAAGTTAAAGTAGATACGCGCACAAATGAATATGCAGGACGAACTTAGGCGCTATAGCCATTTTTTAGCACAAATACGGCAATTCTTTTCCCGACAAGATGTCGTCGAGGTGCAAACACCGCAACTTTTAGACACACCGGCTACCGATGTTTATATTGACAGCATTGCCATGCAAGTTAATAAAGCGTTTGAGAAAAAATCAAAATATCTACACACTTCCCCTGAGTTAGAAATGAAAAAACTACTGGCAAATGGCAGTGGCGATATTTATCAGATTTGCCAAGTATTTCGTGACAACGAACAAGGTGCACAAAATTTTAATGAATTCACGATGTTGGAATACTACCGCTTAGGTTTTGATATACACCAGCTGATGGATGATGTTGTGCAATTATTAACGACCTTAGGCGTCCAAGGTCGAGTGAGTAAACTTTCTTATGCGCAGGCTTTTTTTGAATACGGCGATATTGATATTCTTAATACTGATTTTGATGCGTTAAAAATCATTGCTAAAAAACAAGGTCTAAGTACAGAGTTTGAATGGATTGAAGATTTACAAATCCTACTCTTTACGCATTTGATTGAGCCAAAATTAGAAAATTTGCCATTGTGTTTTATTTATGATTACCCGGCCATGCAGTCTGCTTTGGCAAAAGTTGAAGATAGAGTTTCACAGCGGTTTGAGCTGTATATGAATGGCGTTGAGGTTGCCAATGGTTATGATGAATTGCGCCATGCCAGTGAATATCGACAGATATTTGAGCAAGAAACAGCAAAGCGAGCCACACTTAAAAAACACACATCGAGTTTAAACAAAGATTATTTAACAGCGATTCAATCATCACTCCCTGAGTGTGCTGGGGTCGCTATTGGAATTAATCGATTGCTCAGTCAAATAGATTAAAATAAGTCATGGTTAAATTTATTTCATTGTTGTTATTGATAACGCTACCCGTACAAGCGTTACAACTCTTGCAGCCCAAAGAAGGCCATGATACGGTTAAGCAACGATTAGAAAAATCTGTTGATGAGCAATCGTTATCTAACAAACAACTGCTTACCCAATTAAAAAAAACCGCCAAAAGCGGAAACCCCAGATCTCAATTTAGTTTGGCCAACATGTACCATCAGGGCATTAACGTCAAACAAGATGTTAAGTTGGCTTTTTATTGGTATACCCAAGTTGCCAAACAGGGCTATGCTACGGCTCAATTTAGTCTGGCTGAAGACTACTATCATGGTGTAGGCGTTGCTCAAAATATAAAACAAGCGTTAATTTGGTACGAACAATCTGCTCAGCAAGATTTCGTTGATGCGCAATATAAAGTTGCCAAAATGTACCAACAGGGTGAAGCTTCTACAAAAGATTATGATCAAGCCCACTATTGGTATGAAAGAGCCGCCCAGTTGGGTTTTGCGCCAGCACAATTAGAGCTGGCTAAGCTTTATGAGGCAGGCTTAGGCACTGAAAAAGATGTAAGACTGGCTCAATATTGGTACGAAAAAGCCGCCATACAATCGGATGCTGAGGCGCAATATTACTTAGCAGACTTTTTTGAACGTGAGAGTAGGCCAGCCCAGGCGTTGCTCATGTACCAAAAATCAGCCAATCAAGGATTTACACGGTCACAATCTCGATTATCAGATTTGTATAATCGCGGTTATATGGTTAATCAAGATGATGTGTTAGCGCTGAAATGGGCGCTAATGGTGGCCAAAAAAGGCGATGCTGATGCACAGTTTTTATCAGCAAAAATCTATCATCAAAGCACCCAAGTTAAGCAAGATTTATCTCAATCACTACAGTGGTACGAAAAAGCCGCTGAACAAAATCATGTTCAGGCACAGTATCAATTAGCAGAATTGTACGCAAAAGGCGATGGCGTAGACCAAGATGTCGGCCGTTCTGTAGCGCTTTATCAAGCAGCAGCTGATCAAGGTTTGGCTATAGCACAACACGCATTAGCACTGCGTTATTTGCAAGGAGAGGGTGTAGAGAAAGACGACATTGAAACCACACAGTGGTTGTTAAAATCTGCCAAAGGTGGGCACGCATCTGCGCAATATTTATTGGCATTAAGATATAAATTGGGTCAAGGTATTGAAAAAGATGTCGATGAAGAAGCTTTTTGGCATCAAAAAGCAGCCAATCAAGGTAATGTAGAAGCGCGTTATCACTTAGCCTTATTGTTATTAACAGGCGATGGCATTGATAAAAATGAGAAAAAAGCGCTTTCAATGTTGCTGAATTTATCG
>DQNX01000066.1 GCA_015658965.1 Gammaproteobacteria bacterium | reverse complement strand
TGCAATCAAATCACAGCTCATTCAATCCAAGAAAAATGCCTTCTTTAAGAACTGGGTAAAAGCGTTAAGAAAAGACGCCTATATAGAGATTTTTGATTACAAGTTATAAACACCCCGCCCATGCCTAAGCCAATTATTATTTTCGGATTTCATGCGATTCAAGCGCAGCTAGATTCCAACCCTGAGTGTTTACTTAAAGTATTCACCTTGGACAATCGCAATGACAAGCGCCTTAACGCGCTAACAACACAGCTCAATCGTTTGGGTATTAATACGCAGCAATCTGGCAAACAGCAACTTGATAAACTCAGCAAAAACCAAACACACCAAGGTATTGTCGCTGAAATATTATTACCCACCCTGCCCAACTTAGATGGCTTAATCCATTATGTTGAAACACTGAATAATAGCAGTCTAATATTAATACTAGACTCTATTCAAGACCCACGAAACTTAGGCGCCTGCTTGCGTAGTGCTAATGCCGCTGGCGTAGACTGCGTGGTCATTAACAAAGACGGCTCAGCACCGATCAACGCATTGGTGCACAAAACATCGGCAGGTGCACTGAATCAACTCAAGGTTTTTTCTGTGACAAACTTGGCACGCACCATTAAAGCACTCAAACAACAAAATATTTGGGTGATTGGCCTAGACGGTGCAACAGATCAGTCACTGTACCAAATTGACCTTACCACGCCAAGCGCAATTATCATGGGTGCTGAAGGCTCAGGTTTGCGCTCATTGACTAAAAAATCTTGCGACCAATTGGCCATGATTCCAATGCAAGGTAATGTTGAAAGCTTAAATGTCTCTGTTGCAACCGGCATTGCTTTATTTGAAGCCAGCAGACAACGCCACCTCTAATTAGAGGCCTTTTGCATAAATAATGAACAATCACTCCCCTGTTTATGCAAAGACCTTAATTAATCAAACTTTAAGCCCTGAAAGCTTGTTTATTTGGTAAAATTGTCAAGTTTTTGCAATATTGATGAAACAAGGAATACCAGAACAGATAAAGCTTTTTAAATTCGCCTCTAGATCGTTGATCTTTTCACAGACTTATCAAGTGAAAGATTTTCCTAGAATTAGCGCATTAGTCAGCAATCAAGAGGCACCTGTTAATGCTGAATTAAGCTTTAGCATTGAGCACAATAGAATTCCTTGCATTCGCGGTAAAATCGAACTGGATGTGGCACTAACCTGCCAACGTTGTTTAAATGAAGTCAGCATTCATTTACAGCCTAAATTTCAGCTTGCTTTTTTGCAAAACGAACAACAAGGTGAAGAGTTAGACTCTAGCTTTGAGACGATTCTAAATGCTGAAGAAGAATTTTCGACTATAGAATTTATAACGGATGAAGTGTTGATATCTGTTCCGATGATTCCCATGCATGAGCATGAGTGTGCATCGTACAAAGACACACAACCGATAAAAGAACAAAAGCGTGAAAACCCTTTTGCAATATTGAAACAATTAAAAAACTCACACAGGAGTAAGTAAGATGGCAGTACAAAAAAGTAGAAAAACCCCTTCAAAAAGAGGCATGCGTCGTTCACATAATGCACTCACCAGTCCCGCATTGTCTGAAGACCCAGAAACTGGCGAAACTCACTTGCGTCACCATGTGACTGCTGATGGTTATTACCGTGGCAAAAAAGTGATTAATAAAGTAAAAGACGTTCAGGAAGTAGAAGCTTAAGCCCTAATGATGATCAAGGTATCAATTGATGCCTCAGGGGGAGATCATGGGATACCAGTAACGATTACAGCTGGTCTTACAGCCTTGGGCGCGTTTCAAGACTTACACTTAAATTTTGTAGGTGACAAATCTGCAATTCAAGCAGCGCTCGCCCAACACTCCTCTGCTCAAAAACTGTCTAATCGATTTGACATTACTCACGCCAGTGAAGTAATTGCAATGAACGAATCGCCTTCAATCGCACTGCGTAAAAAGAAAGATTCATCAATGCGTGTTGCCATTAATTTGGTCAAAGATAAAACGGTTGATGCTTGTGTTAGTGCTGGTAATACTGGCGCACTAATGGCCATTTCACGCTTCGTATTAAAAACCATCAAAGGTATTGACCGCCCTGCTATTATGGGTCGTATGCCAACCATGACTGGCCATACGCACATGTTAGATCTTGGTGCAAATGTAGATTCCAAGCCTGAGGCTTTGGTTGAATTTGCCGTCATGGGCTCTATCGCTGTTAAACATACCGAAAATATCGCCGCACCTACGGTGGGTTTGCTTAATGTTGGCGCAGAAGAAATGAAAGGCAACGACAAAATTAAAAAAACAGCAGAACTGCTTAAAGCCTCAAATCTAAATTATATTGGTTTTGTTGAGGGTGATGATATTTACAAAGGTACGGTTGACTTGGTCGTTTGTGATGGCTTCGAAGGCAACATTGCACTTAAAGCATCAGAAGGTGTGGCGACCATGATGAGTCATTACCTAAAGCAGGCTTTCACTAAAAATATCTTTACCAAAATCGTGGCACTTATCGCCACCCCGGTTTTAAAAGATTTTAAATCCAGTTTAAACCCTGGAAAATATAATGGCGCCAGCCTATTAGGCCTTCGTGGTGTTGTCATCAAAAGTCACGGTGGTGCCGATGCTGATTCATTCTTTCAAGCAATCAAAGAAGCTTACCTTGAAGCACATGCTAAAATTACTGAAAAGATAGCCGCTCAGGTTTCTTTAGAATTAGAAAATCAACCGGATGAACACAATGAGTAAATTTGCAAGAATTATTGGTACCGGCTCTTACCTACCGCCTACCGTAGTGACCAATGATGACTTGTCCAAAACTATTGACACCTCTGACGAATGGATTACCACCCGTACAGGGATTAAAGAACGACGTCGAGTGACCGATGAAAGTACTTGTGATTTGGCAGAAATTGCAGCCAATAACGCGCTTGAAATGGCGGGCATCGATGCCAGTGAATTAGACTTAATTATTCTAGCAACAACCACGCCGGATAAAATTTTCCCAGCAACGGCAACGATGTTGCAAACTGCCATTGGCGCATCTTGCCCTGCCTTTGATCTTCAATCCGTTTGTGCGGGTTTTATCTTTGCCCTAACCACTGCCGAGCAATACATTAAAACCGGTGCGGCTAACAAAGTATTGGTGGTCGGTAGTGAAACCTTGTCTCGAATTGTTGATTGGAACGATCGCTCAACCGCTATTTTATTTGGCGACGGCGCTGGTGCTGTTGTCCTTAGTGGCAGCGAAGAAACAGGCATCTTGCATTCAAAACTATACAGTGATGGTAAATATTTATCTTCATTGCAAGTCAGTAATAACTACATCAATGAAACTGGATTTATTGAAATGGCAGGCAATGAGGTTTTTAAAATCGCAGTCAATCGCTTATCCTCTTTAGCTGAAGAAACCCTTAAAGAGTGCAACATGAGCTCAGATGAGCTTGACTGGATGGTGCCTCATCAGGCCAATCTCCGTATTATTTCTGCCGTAGCAAAACGCATTAAAACCCCAATGGATAAAGTTGTAGTCACCTTAGATAAACAAGGCAACACCTCTGCCGCTTCTATCCCATTAGCATTAGATGAAGCCGTTCGTGATGGTCGCATCCAGAAAGGCCAAACTTTGTTGTTTGAAGGAATTGGCGGTGGCTTTAGCTGGGGTAGTGTTTTAGTTAAGTTTTAAAATAATCTACTTTGCAATTGTTGGGTTAGTTTCTGCAGTTGTAACGCATCGACACTAAGCGCATTCAAAGCACTAAACGCCCTTTCATACAAATTTTCAAATTCTTTTTTAGAGCCTTCTAAGCCCAGCAACGATGGATAGGTCGGTTTGTTTTTATCCGTATCAGAATTTTGTTTTTTTCCAAGTTTGGATTCAGGGGTTAACACATCCAAAACATCGTCTTGAATTTGGTAAGCCAACCCAATGTCTTTAGAAAATTGATTTAGAATTTGTCGATCTTCTGCACGACACTGACTTGAAATCAAGGCGCCTAAATTAACCGAGCAACTGAGTAATGCGCCTGTCTTTTTCTGGTGCATGTTTTTCAAGGTTTCTATATCAATTGACTTTTCAACAACAGAGATATCAATTGATTGACCCTCTGCCATCTCAAATGCTGCCTGTGTGAGCACTTGTAGGAGTGATATTCGCACTTGGGCTGATAGGCTGGTATCACTTGTTAAAACCTCAAAAGCTAAAGCTTGTAAGCCGTCACCGGCTAATATGGCCTGCGCTTCGCCAAACTTTTTGTGACAAGCCGGTTTATTGTGACGCATATCATCATCATCCATCGCTGGTAAATCATCATGAATCAAAGAATAAGCATGAATTAATTCTACAGCACAAGCGCTAGAATCCGCCAGATCAAGGTCCGTACCAAAGGTGTTAGCAACCGTGTAAGTTAGCACGGGTCTAAAACGCTTTCCGCCAGATAAAACACTGTAGCGCATGGCTTCTGTCAAACTGCCTTGGTTGAATAAATACTTGTCTAAGCGCTGATTAACGCGCTCGGTGTAATGATCAAAATTCATTGATTACACTTAGTCGAGTGGTTTTTGTGTTTGATAGTCATCATCAGCACTTAACAATGCGATTTTTTGCTCTGCTGCGCTTAGCGCTGTTTGGCATTGACGCGTTAATTGCACGCCTTGCTCAAAATACTTAAGCGAATCTTCTAGACTCAAATCGCCAGACTCCATAGTCTTAACAATGTCTTCAAGCGCTAGCAAGCCTTTATTAAAATCAAATTTCTTTGTCATATTATCTTTCCCCGCCACCGCCGGCTTTATTAAGTATTTTATCCATTAACCGCGCTGGTAATAGCCTTATTAATATCGCGAATAGTTTGGCTGGAAAGGTAACACGATAGTGAATTTTTGCTTGTTTAGTACTCAATGCATGTTGTGCACATTTTAATACGGCCGCTGCTGGCAAAGTAAATGCTGCCAATTCATCAGATTGCAAGCGCTTAATCATTTTTTCGTAATTCGACTGATAGTCGCTATTATTCATATCAACCTGTTTCATGAATGCTTTATAGGCATTAATTCTAAAATTAGACTCGATAGGCCCTGGTTGAATTAAAGACAGTTGTATGTTGGTGCTTGACAATTCTAGGCGTAAGGTATTGACCAAACCTTCTATGGCGAATTTAGAGGCATTATAAGACCCTCTAAATGGCATCGCCACAAAACCTAGAACAGAGCTTAAATAGATAATTCGACCCTTATTCTTTAACTTCATTTTTGGCAAAACCAAATGGGTTAATTCATGCCAACCAAATACGTTGGTTTCAAACTGCTCTTTTAAAGCTTGGCGAGAAATATCTTCCAATGCCCCCACTTGCCCATAAGCGCCATTATGAATTAAGCCATACAAATCATCTGTTTGCTCAAAAATTTTCGTGATTGCTGTATTAATGGACTCAGAGGAGGATAAATCTAGCACAAAAGCATCGAAGCCCTGCTGTTTGAGCTGAGCAACATCTGCTGTTTTTCTGGCGGTGGCAAATATATGGTAACCTTCGCGCCTCAAGCCTTCGGCCAAACACAACCCAATTCCACCAGAACAACCCGTAATCAGAACGGATTTCATTGCTGCGCCTTGGTCCAAAATTTAGCCACATCTTTAAGCTCTGGATTGATGCTTTGCGAACGTAATAATAAAAAATCATAAGCCATTCTAAATCGTGGATTTTGCAATAAATCCTCTACCTTTTTAGGGTGCATTTTTTCCAATTTTGACTGCATTATCCAAGTGTCTCTAATCCTAGCGGTTAGCCACTTCGGCAGTGAAACTTGCTTAATTTGCTCAATAATCTCCTCTTCAGAAGCTTGAGTCATTGCCAAATAAAAAGAGCGCTGTT
>DQNX01000155.1 GCA_015658965.1 Gammaproteobacteria bacterium | reverse complement strand
TCAGTACGGAAAACTTTATCCATAAACTCATCGGCATTGGCTTTTGCAAATTCTTTATTAAGCCAAGTTTGCGTATGGTTGCCAGAATGATATTGTTGGTTCACTGTTTGTAGATACTCCTCATAAGGTCTGTCTACATAATGTTTGGAAAAGCGTTCATAGTCAGACCCTTGTTCAGCTTGCATGCGTGAATACCAAAAATATCCAGCAAAAGCCTCATCGGCGCCTTGACCCGATAGTACAACTTTAATATGTTTTGAGACTTGCTCAGAGAGTAAATAAAAGGCCACCGCATCTTGCCCCACCATTGGTTCGGCCATATTGGCAACTGCTTCACCTAAACGCGGCAATACTTGGGAATTACTCACCACATATTTTTGATGTGTGGTTTTAAATTGCTTGACAATTTGATCAGAGTATTCAAACTCTGAACCTGCCTCATCATCAATATCTTCAAATCCTATGGAGAAAGTACGGATATCTTTATGCCCTGCCTCACTTAATAATCCAACCAATAATGATGAGTCTAGCCCGCCAGAAAGTAACACTCCAATCGGAACATCAGCAGCATTCATTCTCTTCAATACTGCATCAGTTAGTAGTTCATGCGTGCGCTCAATATATTCCACATCTGAAAAATTCGTACTTGGTCGTTGTGCTTTGGACTGCCAATAGGTTTTTTCCACTATCTTGCCTTGAGCATCAATCGTCAATGTGGTGGCTGGTTTTATCTTCTGCACGCCATTTAGGATTGTATTTGGCGCAGGAACCACGCCGTGCAATGACAACTGTTGTTGTAAAGCAACCGAATTAATACTGGTATCTACACCAATCGCCACTAACGCTTGAGTATTCGAAGCGAAACTAAATGCTTTATCGGTTAAATTAAAATACAAAGGTTTAATACCCATTCGATCTCGAGCAATAAACAACTGATCTTTTTGTTGATTCCAGATACAAAAAGCAAACATGCCATCTAAATGACTAACGCAATCCTCACCCCAAAAATGATAAGCTTTCAGAATAACTTCTGTGTCAGAATTCGAAAAGAATTGATAGCCGTGCTTGATTAGATCTGCACGTAACGATAGATAGTTATATATTGTGCCGTTAAATACTAAAACCAAATCTAGAGCTTTGTCTACCATCGGTTGTGCACCAAAATTTGACAGATCAATAATACTCAAGCGTTGATGCCCAAAACCAATTCTATTATCCGTCCACTGCCCAGAAGCGTCGGGGCCACGACGTGCAATCTTTTGCATCATTACAGTTAAGTCCTTAGAGTTAACTGCATTACTATCAAATCTTAACTGTCCACAAATACCGCACATATCAAAGTTATAGAGAATGTAAAATAGGTTATTTTATCAAGTATTACATATCGATAATGGTACAAACACTTTACGACAAATTAATGAGTGCGCACGTGGTGCGCGAAGAGGCAACCACTTCACTGATTTATATTGATCGACAACTGATTCACGAAGTAACCTCTCCTCAGGCCTTTGAAGGTCTTAAATTAGCTGGTAGAAAGCCATGGCGACTAGATGCTAACTTAGCAGTACCTGACCATAACGTACCCACTACAGAGCGTTCAGCTGGCGTCAACAGCATTGAAGACCCTATCTCGAAACTACAAATTGAGACACTGGATAAAAATTGCGAAGAATTTAGCATTAATGAAATTACCATGAATGATATTCGTCAGGGTATTGTGCATGTGGTTGGCCCCGAACAAGGTGCTACCCTGCCGGGAATGAGCATTGTTTGTGGCGATTCACACACTTCAACTCATGGGGCGCTTGGAGCGCTTGCCTTTGGTATTGGCACTTCTGAGGTTGAGCATGTATTGGCTACGGGCTGTTTGTGGCAATCTAAGTCAAAAAACCTTAAAATCGAGGTAAGTGGTGAACTGCATAAATATGTTAGTGCGAAAGATATTGCCTTATATATTATTGGCCAAATAGGTACTGCTGGTGGCACGGGTTATGCCATCGAATTTACTGGTGATACTATTCAAGACCTATCCGTAGAAGCTCGAATGACTTTGTGTAATATGGCGATTGAAGCTGGCGCTCGCGTAGGCATGGTGGCCGTTGATGATAAGACTATTGAGTATGTTAAAGGTCGCCCATTGGCACCAACGGGTGATGAATGGGATAAAGCAGTAACCTATTGGAAAACCTTACGCTCTGACGTTGATGCTGTGTTTGATAAGACTATTCACTTTAATGCGACTGATATTAAGTCACAAGTCACTTGGGGCACTTCACCTGAGATGGTGATCGGAGTTGATGGTGTTGTACCAGATCCAACTAAAGAAACAGATCCTATTAAAGCTGAAAGTATCCACAATGCGCTTAACTACATCCATTTAAAAGCCAACACTCCCATTAATACGGTTAATATTGATAAAGTCTTTATTGGTTCATGTACTAATTCTCGTATTGAAGACTTACGTATAGCTGCTGAAGTCACTAAAGGCAAACACATTGCTGATAATATTAAACTAGCACTGGTAGTGCCTGGATCGGGGCTGATTAAAAAGCAGGCGGAAGATGAAGGTTTGGACAAAATATTTATAGATGCTGGTTACGAGTGGCGTGAGGCAGGTTGCTCAATGTGCTTAGCGATGAATGCGGATAAACTTGAAGTGGGTGAAAGATGCGCTTCAACTTCCAATCGTAATTTCGAGGGACGTCAAGGACAAGGTTCATTCACCCATTTAGTTAGCCCCGCTATTGCGGCAGCCAGTGCAATTGCTGGTCATTTTTCGGAGGTGAAATAATGGATAAGTTTACTGTTTTAAC
>DQNX01000086.1 GCA_015658965.1 Gammaproteobacteria bacterium | reverse complement strand
TAGTGGCGGCTTTTGTCTTACAGCTGGTTAAGATTTGGCAGGTAAATGCGAAAATTGTTAAAAACCCCGTCCCTAAGCAAAGTCGTTATCACTTTAAACAAGTTGCCATTCTTGATTGGGCCTATATGGCAACCTTTGGTACTGAATTAGCCGTAGTATCAATCTTGGCTATGTTTTATGTGGATTGGTTTGATTTGCCTAAAATCACAGCTGCACTGTTGGCGGGCGTGTACCCATTTATTAACTTATTTGCTCGACCGGCTGGTGGCTGGATTAGTGATAAAATTGGCCGTAAGTTAACCTTGATGATCGCCTTTTCTGGTATCGCCATCAGCTTTCTAATACTCGGCAATGTTGATAAAGATACTTGGTCTATCGCTTGGGTAGTAGGGCTCACAATTTTAGGCGGTATTTTTTCTCAAGCAGGATCGGGCGCAGTATTTGCTATGGTACCATTGATTCAAAGACGCTTAACTGGCCAATTTGCCGGTATGGTTGGTGCTTTTGGTGCCGCAGGTTCGGTGATGTTTTTAACGGTTAACTCGTTGGTAGGGTACGATCAATTTTTTATGTTGATTGGTATTGTTGCTGCCAGTGTGTTAATCTTGATTATGTTGTTCTTGGATGAGCCAAAGCATCAAATGACAGAAGTATTAGATGATGGCACTGTTAAGATTATTAAATTAAATTAATCAATGAAAAAACTCAAACTCAGCTTCCAATCCAATACTCAGGCGGGAATTAAGCCTGAGAATCAGGATGCTTGTGGTTTTTACATTCCAAGCTCTCCAGTATTGGACAATAAAGGTATAGTGGCTGTTATAGCAGACGGTGTTAGTGCCTCAGAAAAGGCTAAAGATGCTAGTGCTTGTTGTGTGCAAAGTTTCTTGAGTGATTATTATTCAACGCCAGATTCATGGAGTACGGAGCATTCAGCTAGCAAGGTTATCTCGGCATTAAATAACTGGCTGCATTCACAGTCAGTTAGAGAACAAGAGCATTCCTCTATGCTTTCGACGATGAGTGTGCTGATTGTTAAATCTGACATGGCGCATATATTCCATGTGGGTGATAGTCGTATTTATCGATATAGAGATGGCAAGTTAAAGCAGTTGACACAGGATCACGTGTTACATCTTGCCAAAGAGAAAACCTATTTAGCTAGAGCTATGGGCTTTGATCTTAAGGTTCATGTCGATTATTACACGACTAAAGTTAAAATAGATGATGTATTTTTAATGACGACTGATGGTGTACATGATTATCTAAATGACAAAAGCCTTGGCTTACTACTGGGTCATGGGATTTCTGCTGAAGAACTATCAGATAAAGCATTAGCAGCAGATTCTCAAGATAATATTTCAGCTATTATTTGCAAAGTGGAACAATTACCAGATGAGAATTTAAGTGAGACGTTTGATAAATTAACCAAAAGGCCGATCCCGCCAGATTTAGAGAAAGGCATGAAGATTAATGGGTTTGAAGTTGAATCTTTAATTCATTCGAGTAATAGCACTCAAATCTATCTTGCTAAGGATAGACAGACGAATGAAGTGGTAGTATTGAAAACACCATCGATTAATTTTGAAGATGATGCTCAATATTTAAAACATTTTATGTATGAAGAATGGGTGGGGCAGAGAATTCAATCTGCCAATGTAGTTAAAACCCATAATAGTAGTGAAGAAAGTAAATTCTTAGCCTATGCAATGGAATATATAAAAGGGCAAACATTGAGAGCATGGATGCAAGATAATCCGCAGCCTGATATGAAGATGGTTATTAGTTTGGTAAAGCAAATAATTCAAGGGCTTAGAGCCTTTCATCGTCAAGAGATGCTGCATTGTGATTTAAAACCTGAAAATATTATGATTAATAAGATTGGGCAGGTAAAATTAATAGATTTTGGATCTGCAAGAATTGCAGGTGTTGCAGAGTTGATTAGTCCAGTAGCTGCAGTTGGCAACCAAGGCACCCAGGGTTATACGGCGCCAGAAGTAATAATAAATGAAAAAGTAACTCAAGCATCTGACCAGTTTAGCTTAGGTGTTATTGTTTATGAGATGTTTGCGGGTCAGCTTCCTTATCAGGATAAGCTGGATAATAATTTAACCGCGAATAAATTATCACAGTTGGCTTATGAATCAATTTTAACGCATGATCCTCATGTGCCAATTTGGATAGATGGTGCGATTCATAAGGCCTGCCATCTAGATGATAAAAGTCGTTACGAGGCTTTAAGTGAATTTT
>DQNX01000112.1 GCA_015658965.1 Gammaproteobacteria bacterium | reverse complement strand
ATTGTTGCGCTGCACGAAGTGGGCTCTAACAACCCTGACGGTGTTGAAATAAAACGCAAAAAAGGCACTGTGGCTGAAGAAGATAAGTCTAAATTTAAATTCCATGAGTATTACACCGACAAAAAAGACATTGTTGATGCGATACCGTTCCACCCGTACTACACAGTAAAAGATATTGTGGGCGTGGTTGGCTTCTTAATCTTGTTCTGTTGGGTTGTATTCTTTATGCCTGCGATGAATGGTTTCTTCCTCGAAGCGCCAAACTTTGAAGCAGCAAACCCACTTAAAACGCCAGAGCACATTTTCCCAGTTTGGTACTTTACGCCATTCTATGCAATCTTACGTGCAATCCCTGATAAGCTTATCGGTGTTGCGGCAATGGGTGCGTCAATTGTGGTACTCGCATTGTTACCGTGGATTGACCGTGGTCGTGTTAAATCGGTTCGTTACCGTTGTGGTTTCCACAAATGGAACATTGCAGGTTTTGTTGTAACTTTCGTTCTTTTAGGTTGGGTGGGTGCAACGCCACAAACTGATATGAAAACGATAATTTCTCAAATCTGTACTGTGACTTACTTTATGTTCTTCGTACTGTTATTTATATACAGTAAGAATGAAAAAACTAAGCCATTGCCTGAGAGGTTAACGAAATGATGAAAAAGCTACTTATTGGTGTATTTGCTTTATCAGTAAACTTGCTGCCTAACATGGTTATGGCTGCGGGTCCTTCGGTTCCTCTTATGGAAGCGGGTAACGATATATCTGATCAGCCTTCTTTGCAGCGCGGCGCAAAGTTGTTCATGAACTACTGTCTTGGTTGTCACCAAATGCAGTATCAACGTTATGAACGTACTTTCCGTGATATTGGTATTCCAACCGAGCTTGGCAAAGAGCAATTGATTTTTGATGGTTCAAAAGTAGGTGGCCATATTCTTAACGCTATTGCAAAAGAAGATGCTGCTAAATGGTTTGGTGCGGCTCCGCCGGATCTAACCAATGTGGCACGTGTGCGTGGCAGTGATTGGATTTACACTTACTTAAAATCGTTTTATAAAGATGAATCTCGTCCGTTTGGCGTAAATAATACGTTATTCCCATCGGTGGGTATGCCACATGTTCTTCAAGAACTACAAGGTTTACCAACACCTATCATTGAAGAAGTAGAACAACATGGTCAAACAGTGACTAAAGTTGTTGGTACTGAAACAGATGGTAAGGGCGAATTAAGCGTTGATGAATACGATCAAGCGGTTCGTGATTTAACGAATTTCTTAGAGTATGTAGGTGAACCTACACGCCTTGAGTCAGAAGCGTTAGGTATTAAGGTAATTGGATTTTTAGTTATCCTGTTTATCTTGGCATTTATGCTTAAGAAAGAATACTGGAGAGATGTTCATTAATTTGAGCATTTTACAAGGTAATTTTGCAATAGGGGCTTAAGCCCCTATTGCTGTTTTAGTTATTTAATGGAGGTATAGGCATGGCCGTAGCTGCCAATAAGCGCCCTGTAATGACCCTTTTTTCTGGTGCTAACTGTATGTATAGCCACCAAGTACGTATTGTGCTTGCAGAAAAAGGTGTAAGTGTAGATATTCATTTGGCTGAAAAGGATAACTTGCCAGAGGCACTTCACGAAATTAACCCTTACGGTACAGTACCCACACTGATTGACCGTGAGCTTGGCTTATATCAGGCAAACATCATCATGGAATACCTTGATGAACGTTTCCCTCATCCTCCACTAATGCCTGTGTATCCGGTAATGCGTGGTCGTAGCCGTTTAATGATGCACCGTATTGATACTGATTGGTACAGCCTTGCTGAAAAAATCATTAACAATACAGCAGATGCTGCACAAGCTCGTAAAGAGTTAACTGAAGCGTTACTTGCAATTGCACCAATCTTTAACGAAGCTCCATACTTTATGAGTGAAGAGTTTAGCTTAGTAGATTGTTATTTAGCACCACTATTATGGCGTTTACCAGAGTTTGGTATTGAGCTTAATGGCTCTGGCGCTAAAGAGCT
>DQNX01000091.1 GCA_015658965.1 Gammaproteobacteria bacterium | reverse complement strand
GGGTACCATTTTTTAGAACATGGGAATTGGCTGGGAAATTTCCCGAAATTTTAACCGATGACGTGGTAGGTGAATCCGCCTCAGATCTTTACAAAGACGCTCAAGCGATGTTTAAAAAAGTTATTGATGAAAAATTATTACAAGCCAATGCGGTTGTCGGTATTTTTGCTGCCAATAGTGTCAATGAAGACATTGAGCTAACGGATGAAGATGGCAATAAATTGATGACGCTGAATCATTTGCGCCAACAATTGGACAAAAAAGGCAATACGCCAAATTTCTGCTTAAGTGATTTTATCGCCCCGAAAGACAGTGGCGTACAAGATTACATGGGCGCTTTTGCAGTGACCGCTGGCATTAATATCGACCCGCTGGTTGCCGCCTATGAAGCCGATCATGACGACTACAACTCAATCATGATCAAATCAGTGGCCGATCGTTTGGCTGAAGCGTTTGCTGAAATGATGCATTATAAATTCCGCACAGAAATTTGGGGGTTTAGCGATGAAGATCTCAATAATAATGAATTTATTGAAGAAAAATATCGCGGCATCCGCCCAGCACCTGGCTACCCTGCTTGCCCTGAGCACAGCGAAAAAGACAAGATTTGGGCGTTACTCGATGTTGAAAAAAACATCGGTATGACGCTCACTAGCTCGTATGCAATGCTACCAACAGCAAGCGTGAGCGGCTGGTATTTTGCCCATCCTGAATCAAGGTATTTTGGCGTGGCAAAAATCAATCAACAACAAGTTGAGAATTATGCAAGTCGTAAGGGCATTTCGGTTAGTGACGCAGAGAGACTGCTGTCGCCTAATTTAGATTAATCTGTTTCCAGGTAAGGCAAGGCCTTTCTAGATTTTACTAGGCTTTTTTTACTGAATTTAGATGTAAGGCCTTACCTTTATCATGAATGCATTCAATCAGTCGCTCGACCTGACGCGTGCAGCAGCCGTTTCCACCAGTCGCATAAGTTTGCTTTCTAACCTCTTCCGGCGTTGTCGCGCCATTGGCAATGGCATTAATAACCACCATTTTTGGCACTTCGTTACAGACACACAGATTTTTGTCTAAATTTCGCTTAAGAATGGCTGGGAGTTTGTCCAGTGGATTTACTACAATATTAGGTGTTAATTTCAACGCTACGCAATTCTTTAGCCAACTGATCGAGTGATGCGTTAATGAGCTTAAAAGCACCTTCAGCGCCATACAGTTTGGCAATTTCAAGTGCTTCATTAATCACCACTTTGTAAGGTACCTCAATGCTATTTTTCAGCTCATAGGCTCCCAGATAAAGCACGGCATGCTCAACCGAGCCGAGCTCATCAGTTTCTCTAGAAATGGTGGGTGCAATCAATTCATCGAGTGCTGTTCGATTTCTAAGGATGTTAATAAATAAATTAGAGAAAAAAGCTTTGGAAATTTTACCTTCTTTTTGATTGAGGAATTGTTGCTCAATTTGTAACACCTCGCCGCCTGACACTAGGTATTGATACACAGCTTGAACCACGCGCTCACGTGAGCGATGTTTTGGGGTTTTAAAGGTCATCATCTAAAACGCTTGAGAGTCTGCTTGACGCATTAAATAAAGCATTTCAATCATTGCCATGGTCGCCTCTTCGCCTTTATTGCCTTTGTATCCGCCCGCCCTGCCAAGGGTTTGATCCATATTAGAGGTGGTTAAAACACCAAATGCTGTTGGTACCTCAAATTGGTAAGACACATCGGCCACACCACGCGCGCATTCATTGCAAACAAAATCAAAATGTGGGGTTTCGCCATTAATCACAGCACCCAATGTTACGATGCCATCATATAAATTTTCACCGGCTATTTTTTGACCCGCTAGACGCTTGGCTAATAGCGGGATTTCAAACGCACCGGGGGCATAAAACACATTAACGTTATTTGCATTAATACCATATTTGGCTAACGTTTCATGTGCTGCTGCTAATAATTTATCGCCAATATCTTGGTAAAAGTAGCCAACAATAATGGCTACTTTTGCATTAACCAAAAAATCTTGATTGGCATCACGGTCAAATTTAAATTCCATAGTTATCCTTATTTTTGCGTGTCAACGTACTCAACCACTTCCAAGCCAAAACCTTTAAGGCCGTGTAGTTTTCTTGGACTACCCAAAATTTTCATTTTCTTAACACCTAAATCAGACAAAATTTGCGCACCAACGCCATAGGTTTTAATGTCGTCACCGCTGTTATCGCGAACCGTACTATCGATATTTTGCAGAATTGATTTTTCAGTTTGTTTTCTCAGTAATAAGAACACGCCACTATCTGCTTTAGCAATACGCTTTAACGCTGATCCAACCCCGAAGCTTGGATTGCTTTCATGCAATACATCTTTAAACGTGTCTTCCATGTGTACACGTACACAAGTTGTACTGTCTTCAGTGATGTCGCCTTTAACCAAGGCTAAGTGCGTTTCGTTATGAATACTATCAAGGAATGAAACCAATCTAAAAGTTGCGTGCTCGGTTTTAAATTCACGCTCATTAATGCGCTCAATGGTTTTTTCATGTTCAACACGATAAGAAATCAAATCTTCAATCGTGCCCCATTTAATACCGTGCTTTTTGGCAAAAATTTCTAAATCATCTCGGCGCGCCATAGAGCCGTCTTCATTCAAAATTTCGACAATCACGGAAGCGGGCTCAAAACCCGAAAGTCTGGCCAAATCACAGCCAGCTTCTGTGTGTCCTGCGCGAATAAGCACGCCGCCCGGTTGCGCCATGAGTGGAAAGATATGGCCCGGTTGCACAATGTCACTGGGTTTGGCATCTTTTGCAACCGCATCTAATACGGTTTTGGCCCTATCTGCCGCTGAAATTCCTGTTGTGACACCTTCGACTGCTTCAATCGAAACGGTAAAGTTGGTACCATTGGCGTCGTTATTTTGCGCCACCATTAGGGGTAAATTAAGTTGCTTACAGCGCTCTTGAGTCAGCGTTAAACAAATCAGGCCGCGACCATGAGTCGCCATAAAGTTAATGTCTTCTTTGGTACACGTGGCCGCAGGAATGATGAGATCGCCTTCGTTTTCACGATCTTCGTCATCCATCAAGATAATCATCTTGCCTTGTTTATAGTCTTCTAAGATTTCTTCAATCGTTGCTTTCATTGTGATTTGTTATTGTTTAATAATTGTTCAAGGTGTCGGGCAATAATATCAACCTCAAGGTTGACTTGACTGCCCACACCTAACCGACCTAATGTCGTTGCTGTTAATGTATGTGGCACAATATTGACATCAAACACGTTGGCATCAATATTGTTGACCGTTAAGCTGACACCATTCATGGTAATCGAGCCTTTTCTAGCTATGTATTTTACCAAATTCTTAGGCGTACTTATTTGAAAACGTGTTGATTTACCTTCGATGGTTTTACCCACCACTTCGCCCTGCCCGTCCACATGACCGCTAACCAAATGGCCATCAATACCTTGATTAAGTCTTAAGGATTTTTCAAGATTAACCGTGTCATCAACGGATAAATCGCCAAAAATAGAGCAATCTAGTGTTTCTTGTGAGAGGTCTGCCTTAAAGCTGTTGTCACTAATTTCAACGGCTGTTAAGCACACGCCATTCACAGCAATGCTGTCACCAATGGCAACATTGGAAAAATCCAGCTCATCTGAGGCAAAACTAAACACAGCACCTTTGTCGTGCGTATCTTTGGTTTTGATTTGACCGATGGCTTGAATAATGCCTGTAAACATAAAGAATGTTGACGATATTAAAGAGTGCTAATTTTACGCTAGTTATTAAAGTAGCTCTTTGTTTTCAAAGCAATAACAAAAACTAGCCCCTAGCAGCACGATTACCCATGCCAGGTAAACCCACAGTATTACCAGCATAAGTATGGACAATGTGCCATAAATCAACTCATATATCGGGAAATATTGAATATAAATAAACATTGCATATTTGATTACTTCTAATAATGCCGCTGCAATCAATCCAGCTTGCAAGGCATTAATGAAACGCACTTTTTCTAAAGGTACTGCATAATACAAAATTGAGAAGCCAAAACAAGATAGGACGAATGGCAGTAGGAAAGGTGCGTATTCAGCTGCTGGTAAACTAATAAATAAT
>DQNX01000027.1 GCA_015658965.1 Gammaproteobacteria bacterium | reverse complement strand
CCTACAGCGATTGATTGTGCATTACTAAGAGCTTGTTGAAATTGGGCGGTTAATTTTTCAAGATTCATTGATTTATTTGTTGTTTTTGTTTAAGTTACTTACTATCTATGGGATGATTAACGCTTATTCAAGGTCAAAAATAAAATATTATGTTAAATTTAGTCTTGTTCGAGCCTGAAATCCCTAATAACACCGGCAGTCTTATTCGCCTATCCGCCAATATGGGCGCAAGCTTGCATTTGATTAAACCGTTTGGTTTTGAAATAACCGATAAGCGTTTAAGACGCGCTGGGCTGGATTATAAAGAGCTGGCTAAAGTAACCGAATATGAAAATTTTGAGGATTACTTGGCCAAAGCAAAGCCAGATCGATTATTTGCAGTGAGCTCGAAGGTGGATCAAATTTACACCGAGCCTGACTATAAAAGCGGTGATAGTTTTTTATTTGGCCCAGAAACACGGGGCTTGCCAGTACAGATTTTGGATCAATATCCGGGGATTACGTTGCCAATGCAAGCCGGCTCTAGAAGTTTGAACTTGTCTAATTGCGTATCCATTGTGGCGTACGAGGCCTGGCGTCAACTGAGTTTTGATAAATTGTAAGCATTGGTAAAGTCTTTAATATCAGCGACTTTTTTGCCTGCTAACTGCACCTTTTCTAAACTTAACGCACCATCACCGGTAGCAACAACACAAGCCCCTTTACCATATTCAACAACCTTGCCAGGTTCTGCATCATAGGCCTTGCCCTTGTGCTCGTTCACCGAGTGTATGACGCGGGCGGATAAAATACGTAAGACTTTATCGTCAAATTTGTCACTTTTTGCGTGTGCTTGGGCAATTGGGTAGGGATTGAATGCACGTATTTGTTGATTGATTTCAACCGCAGTCTTGCCCCAATCAATCCAAGCTTCGTCTTTAGTGAGTTTTTTGGCGTAGGTTACGCCGTCTTCACTTTGCACGGTTGGCGATAGTGAATCGAGATTGCCCAAAGCCTCAACAATGCCTTGGGCACCGAGCAAGGCTAATTTGTCATGTAAAGATTGCGCGGTATCAGTGTTTAGAATATCGCAGGTTTTTTCGAGCAAGATATCACCCGTATCCAAACCTTCATTCATTTGCATAATACCAATGCCGGTTTGTTTGTCACCCGAAATGATGGCACGCTGAATCGGCGCCGCGCCGCGCCATCGAGGCAATAGTGAGGCGTGAATATTTAAACAGCCATAGTTAGGTGCGTCCAATATTACTTTAGGCAGGATTTGACCGTAAGCCACCACCACCATGACATCAGCTTTTAAGGCAGCGAACTCATGGTGGGCGGCTTCTGCTTTTAAACTTTCAGGCTGAAAAATAGGCAAGTTGAGCTCAATAGCCTTTTCTTTAACTGGACAAGCACTTAAAACACGACCGCGACCTTTAGGGCGATCTGGTTGGGTGTAAACGCCAACGATTGTATGTCCAGCTTGTTGGAGTGCTTCAAGCACACCTTTTGAAAAATCAGGCGTACCGGCAAAAACAACTCTCATTACTTGAGTGTTTCCCTGGCGGCTATAATAGCTTGTTTAACTTGATTTGGCGCGGTTGCACCCAAGTGGTCGCGTGCACAAATCGAGCCTTCTAACGACAGAATATCAAATACGTCGTTTTCGATGCGATCATCAAATATCTGTAATTCTTCTAAGCTAAGTTCTGACAGATCTTTTTGGTGCTCGATGCCATAAGAAACAGACTTGCCCACCACCTCGTGTGCATCACGAAACGCTAAACCCTTCTTCACTAAATAGTCAGCCAAGTCTGTTGCTGTGGTGTAGCCTGTTTTGGTTGAGTTATACATGTTGTCACGTTTAGCCTCAATAGTCGGCACCATATCGGCAAAAACACGCAGGCAAGCCTTGAGCGTATCAACGGTATCAAACAAGGGTTCTTTGTCTTCTTGATTGTCCTTGTTGTAGGCGAGTGGCTGTGCCTTCATGATGGTCAGTAATGAAGTTAGGTTGCCATACACACGCCCGGTTTTTCCACGCACTAGTTCGGGTACATCAGGGTTTTTCTTTTGCGGCATAATTGATGAACCGGTGCAAAAGCTATCGGGCAGTTCGATAAAATCAAACTGTGCAGATGACCATAAAATCAATTCCTCTGAGAAGCGTGATAAGTGCATCATGATAATACTCGCTGCTGATAAAAATTCAATGGCAAAATCACGGTCACTAACGCCATCTAATGAGTTAAGGCAAATGCGTTCAAAACCGAGTAATTCTGCCGTACGCGTACGATCAATTGCATAGGTTGTACCTGCTAATGCAGCACTCCCCAATGGCATTGTGTTGATACGTTTTTGAGCATCAACGAGGCGCTCAACATCACGTGACAGCATTTCAAAATAAGCCATTAGGTGATGGCCAAAACTCACCGGTTGTGCTGCTTGAAGATGGGTAAACCCGGGTAAAATCGTACTGGCTTCTTTTTGCGCTAAGTCAAGTAAGGCATGCTGCAAGCGATTAATCTCTTTTAAAATATCATCGACTTGATCGCGTAAATACAGGCGAATATCGGTTGCGACTTGGTCGTTACGTGAGCGACCTGTGTGTAATTTTTTGCCCGCATCGCCACAAATTTTAGTCAGGCGAGATTCAATGTTCATGTGCACATCTTCAAGTGCGACGGACCATTCGAATTCATCCGCCTCAATTTCAGCTAAAATTTGATTAAGGCCTTTAATAATTTGGTCTTTTTCTTTCTCAGTAAGAATACCTACTTCACTAAGCATTGTCGCATGTGCGATTGAGCCTTGGATGTCATACGGTGCAAGAATCTTATCAAAAAAGACAGACGCGCCAAAAATTTTGACAAATTCATCGGTCGGTTGGCTAAAACGTCCACCCCAAGATTGGTTGGTTTGTGTTGTCATAATGTTGCACTCATTCGTTGATGTAATTTTGTTCTTGATTTTTCAATCACTTCATCTAGGTCGGTCCAATATAAGTCTTCACTAGGTACGCCAATGATTTTACCCAGGGTTGAGCCATAATTGTCAACTAGAATAACTGTTGGAAAGAAGTTGATTGCATACTTAAAAGCAAACTCATTGTGTGAGACTTCTTCATTGTAAAAGTTGTTAATTTCGTCAAAACTTTGCGCATCAATATGGCGAATAATAATTTTACCTTGGTATTCTTCCAAATCAGCCATTGGACCGATAACTTCTTCTTTGATTATTTTGCAATATCCACAGTCAGGGATAGAAAACATTATTAAAATAGGCGTCTTTTGTTTCCAAACTTTTTGAGAATCCATCAAGAAGTCTTTTGCAACTGGCAGTGTAAGATTTTCAGCTATACTGACAGGCGTAAATAATAGTAATAGAAGTAAAGCGTATCGAATCATTTGTCCTATTTTAATACAAAGCATGAATAAAACCATAAAAATTGCAACACGAAAATCTCCATTGGCACTTTGGCAAGCACACCATGTTAAAGATAGGCTTGAAGCGCTATACCCTGATCTAACGGTTGAGCTGGTCAAAATGATTACCAAAGGTGATCAAATTCTAAATTCTCCTTTATCAAAAATTGGCGGAAAGGGTTTGTTTATTAAGGAGTTGGAAGTTGGAATGATGGAGGGTAAGGCAGATATTGCAGTGCATTCGATGAAAGATGTGCCGTATGAAATTCCGCCAGGTTTTGAGCTTGGCGCTATTTTAAAGCGGGAAAACCCTTTTGACGCCTTTGTCTCAAATCATTTTGACAGTATTACTAATTTGCCACAAGGCGCTAAAGTTGGCACTTGCTCCATGCGCCGTATTGTGCAGCTTAAAGCCATTCGGCCTGATTTAGAAATACTCGATTTACGTGGTAATGTAAATACACGTCTTCAAAAACTCGATGATGGTGAATACGATGCGATTATTTTGGCGTGTGCAGGGCTTATTCGTTTGCAGTTTGAAGACCGTATTAAACAGCAAATTTCAGCAGAGCAATCACTACCAGCGGTGGGTCAAGGCGCAGTCGGTATTGAAATTCGTGAAAATGACAAAGAAATTCTTGATTTAATTAAACCGCTTATTGATGTTGAAACAACTTATCGAGTGAGTGCTGAACGCGCTATGAATGCACGTCTTGAAGGCGGATGCTCAGTGCCGATTGCAGGTTACTCAACCGTTAAAGACAATCAAATTACATTAACAGGTTTGGTGGGTAATGTGGATACTGGCGTGATTTTAAAACATCAAGTTGCCGGTCACGTGGACGATGCAGAATTATTGGGTGTTGAATTGGCAGATGAATTGATTGCGTTGGGCGCACGTGATGTTTTAAAAGGATGATAATGCTCACCTCATTTGATCAACAAGCCTTAGCACAATTACCAGATTGGATAATAGCCAACGGTAAACTTCATAGAGAATTCGTTTTAGGTGATTTTATTCAAGCATTTGATTTTATGTCGCAAGCTGCGATGGTTGCTGAAAAGATGAATCATCATCCTGAGTGGTCAAATATTTATAAAACCGTGGTGGTAGATTTAATCACGCACAGTGAAGGCGGTATTACTCAATTAGATATTGAGTTGGCAACAAAAATGGATGATATTTTTTATCAAATGAATAATAAAGGGTAATTGAATATGTTGAGATCAATCGAAAAAAACTTTTTTAAAATCGTGCAACGTTTGGGCCTGCTGTTTGCAATACTTGCATTTGCTGCAGTGATGGTATTGAGTGTTATGAGTTACGGAAAAATTAATATTGAGGCGAGTGATCAAATTGACACACCGGTCATTCATTTTGCAGATTATCAAAATCCTATTAGTGCTAAAGAGGCGGGAGTTACGATAGCTTCAAAAGCAGATGATAATTTTAACCAAGAGTTTGATGTGCAACTGGCCGATATTGTAACTGCATTAGAGGCGTTGCCAGACACCTCAATAGACAAAACAGATTTAGCGCAAAAAGTTAAAATTTTAGTCAAAATAAAGTCGAACGATTATCCGCAAGACTTGCAATTGGCTTACGCAACATCTTTAGCCAAGCTGACCAAGCAAATGGTTAATGTGGGTGGTGAAAAAACCAATATTGATGCGTTTATCAAGTGGCATGATCAAGAATTTGCCAAGCAAGTTAACGCACAAACAAAGAATAATTTTTTACGCATGGGCTCGTTAAGCGCAGAAAAAGCCACCGGCTATGCCATGTTAGGTTCTGCCGCTGCGGCTTTGGGGATTTTTATTATGTTTGTGATGATGCTGGTTATGTTGCGAGTTGAACGCAACACTCGGCAGTAAATTAGATGCAAGCAATCGGGTTTAATGGTGTGGAATTTATTGAGTTTGATAAAGCACTCGATAGTCCACAAGGTCGAGATGTCTTGGTGGAGATTAAAGCAATTTCAATCAACCCCATAGACAGTAAAATCAAACAAAGCGTGATTGATAAGCAAGCCCTACCAGTTATTTTGGGTTTTGATGCTTGTGGTATTGTACGTGCAGTGGGTGATAAAACATCAATTTTTAAAGTCGGCGATGAAGTTTTTTACGCAGGCGATATGACTCGAGATGGCTCTAACGCTACACATCAATTGGTAGATGAACGCATTGTTGGTCGCAAGCCAGATTCACTCAGCTATGACCAAGCCGCCGCCTTACCGCTGACCAGTATTGCTGCTTGGGAGTCATTGTTCGATCGTTTAAAAATCACCCAAGCAGACAAAGATAAAACTTTATTATTGATTGGTGCTGCTGGTGGCGTGGGCTCGATGGCGATTCAATTGGCCAAACAAGTCGTTGGCATAAACGTTATTGCCACCGCTTCGCGTGCTGAGTCTAAGGCTTGGTGCAAAAAAATGGGTGCTGATAAGGTGATTGATCATTGTAACCTTGTAAAGCAATTTAAAGATAATAATATCAATGCCCCCGACTTTATTCTTTGTATGGGCGACCCAGATGAATATTTTGAAACCATGAGTGAGGTGATTGCACCACAAGGCAGTATTTGTTTATTGGCAAACGCTGGAAAAGACCATAACCTTAATTTACTTAAAGCTAAAAGTGTCACACTGGTTTGGGAAATGATGTTTACCCGCTCCATGTTTCAAACGAAAGACATGGTCGAGCAACACAAATTATTAACGCGAGTTGCTGTATTGGTTGATCAACAGAGGATTAAAACCTCATTAACCCAAACTTTTTCCCCGATCAATATCGACAATATATCAAAGGCACATCAAATTATTGAACAAGGTCAGATGATTGGAAAATTGGTTATCAGTAATCCATCATAGTTTGTAACAAGCCTTGTTGTTAATCAAATAAGGCTTCAATGAATTCTTTGTCGTTAAATTTTTTAAGGTCGTCAATGCCTTCGCCAACACCAATAAAGCGAATGGGTAGTTTTAGCTCGTCAGAAATAGCAAACAGCACACCGCCTTTGGCGGTACCATCGAGCTTGGTGATGCTGATTCCACTCAGCTCAACGGCCTTGTTAAATGCTATTGCTTGATTAATCGCATTTTGGCCAGACCCACCATCAATGACCAGCATGGTTTCGTGTGGTGCATTTTCGTTGTGTTTTTTTAAAACGCGCTTGATCTTTTCTAACTCCTGCATGAGGTTGCCTTGTGTGTGTAGTCGACCTGCAGTATCAGCAATCAAAATATCAATGTTTTTAGTACGTGCGGATTCGTACGCATCATAAATTACCGAGGCGGCATCAGCACCAGTGGCTTGGGCGACAACGGGAATTTCGTTACGCTCACCCCAAACTTTTAGTTGTTCGACAGCGGCTGCACGGAACGTATCGCCTGCAGCCAGCATGACTGATTTTCCTTGAGATTGAAAGTGCTTAGCCAGCTTGCCAATGGTGGTGGTCTTGCCAGCGCCATTAATACCCACCACTAAAATCACAAAAGTTTCATTAATATCGGTATTGAGTTGATTGTCTTTTATTAAAATCTTTGCCAGCGTCTGTTTTAAAAACTCATACAATTCATCAGAATTTTTAAGGGTTTTACGT